>JAITLC010000091.1 GCA_031278095.1 Treponema sp. | reverse complement strand
GCCTGTCCGCAAAGTAAGCTTACTTTGCGGACAGGTACTATTCATTCCTGAATAAAAACAATCTTTGCGCTGCTGATGCGTACCTGGCTGAGTTTTAAGGTAAGAATTTCATTGGGTTCAGTATTCCTGTCGAGGGCGGTTGAGGTTTCAAGGCCCAGGGCGGGGATATAGACCGACCAGTGGGAACCGGGGCCGCCTTTCTTTTCCAGGGCAATTCCCTCCCAGGAGGAGCCGGTCTGTTCCGACAGATATACCGCCGTCCAGTAGAGTCTGGAGGCCCGTTCCGCTTTGGCGGCTGCCTGTGCGGATATCTCCGCTTCGGTCAGACGGCGGCTCAGTTCTTCTTCGGTCAGGGGCGGCTCTTTCCGGAGAAAGGCCCGGATCTGCTGGTGGGCGGCAAGGTCGGTGTAGCGGCGGAGGGGGCTGGTTACCTGGCTGTAGTGATCCAGTCCCAGGCCCCAGTGAACCCGGGGTTTGGTAGTGACGCTGCGGGGCCGCATGAGCCGGCGGATCTGAAATGCGCCTGCAAGACCTTCCAGGCGTTTGCGGGGGAATTCTCCTCCTTCTTCCTGTCCGATATAGGGGAAGGGGATCTGCCGCCGCAGGGCCCAGGCCGCCGCTCCTTCTCCGGCAAGGATCATGCACTCCCGGATTACTTCCGCGGAACGGCGGGAAGGAATGGATTCAATAAAAACTTTTTTTTCCGGTATGTCTGCATGGATGTGAACTTCGGGGAAGTCTATGAGTACGGCGCCGGTGTTAAGGCGGCGTTCTTCGTTTTGTTCCGCCCAGCGAAAGAGGGCCGTCCAGTTTTCGTCTTCCTCAGCAAGCCTGTCGGCTTCCGCATAGTCGATGCGTTTTACCTTTACCAGGGAAGGGAAGATCTCCGTTTCTTCAATGCCGCCCTCTTTCCCCAGTGTCATTTTGAAAGAAAGGGAAGGGGAGATTTTCTGCAGCCCCAGCGCAAAGACGGGGAGGATTTCCTTTGCCAGCATGCGGTGCACTCCCTCAGGCAGGTAGAGTGTGGAACCGCGGGAACGGGCCTCCCTTTCGGCGGGATCTCCGGGGCCGATGGAGGCGGCAGGATCGGCAACATGCACCCAGAGGATCTTTTGTGTTCCGGAAAAATCCCAGGACACCGCATCATCGGGATCATCACTCCAGGAATTGTCAACAGCCCAGGCAGGAAGAGCGGAGAGATCCATCCGTTCTTCTGTGGGGACGGGGGGCGGGACGACGGCAGGGGAACTTAGATCCAGGCCCAGGCGTATGGGATGGGGATTCACAAAAGGAGTCCAGAGGCCCGATACGAGGAGGACTTCGTGAGCCCATTCGGGATTTTCTTCCCGGCCCAGTTCTTTCAGCGTCCGGCTTTTTTCGCTTTTGCCCAGAGCCAGCGCTTCTACATCGGCAAGCTGCCGTTCCGCGGTTTTCCTGTCAATTTTAGCGGGAAGCGGCGTCTTGTTTTTGAGAGTCTCCTTAAGCGTGTTGATGAAGGCCGCACGCTCTCCGGCCTCCAGTTCTTCACGTTTTTTTAAATTCTCTTTCTTTTCAATTTCCCCGGCGGAACAGCAGCAGACGACCTCGGCGGTTCCCTTAAAATAGAAGCCTTCCTGCAGACTAAGCCAGGCCGCCCATGCCGAACGGGGGCTCCATTCATCAAAGGCCAGTTCCGCCATCTCTTTCAGCGTAAAAGAAGCTTCGCTCTGAAGAAGTTCCCATGCGCCCTTGAGATCCCCTTTCGGCAAGGTTTCAAGTTCCGAAAGGCTTGCGGGACCGGGATGAAGAAGCTGCAGATCCTTGGGACGTACGCGGAGATCCTCCCCGCTCTGTGTTGTAATGCGGATCTTCTCATCTGTTTCGGTTACCAGTACAGGACGGTTTTTATAGATCGCCAGAGCACGCGGCTGCATAAAATGAGTGTAGCACAGACGGGCCGGAAACGGTAGCGTTTGTCCACTTATGTTTCCGTTCTCTTCCTGCTATGATGGGCAGCATGGCAGATCCGCCGTATGGCGGCGGTAAAATAATTTCCTTGAGCCTCGCGGCCCGGAGAAACGCATGATTGTTATGAAATTCGGCGGCAGTTCCGTGGCAAATGCGGAACGGATAAGGCATATGGCGGGTATTGTAAAGACTGAGCTGGCCCGTAAACCGGTGCTGGTTCTTTCCGCCATGGGAGATACTACCGACCACCTTTTGGAAGCGGCGGATGAGGCGCTCAAGCAGCGCGATATTTCGATGGACAAGATCGAAAGTCTCCATCTTGCCACCATTGCGGAACTGGGGCTGCCCGCCGCAGTCCGGGAAGAAATTTGGCCTCTTCTGGAAGAACTGCAGAGTCTCCTTACGGGGATCCGCCTTATCCGGGAACTTACCGGGCGTACCAAGGATTATCTTGTATCCTTTGGGGAACGGCTTTCGGTACGGATTGCGGCGGCGTATCTTAATTCAATTGATATAAAGGCTCGTGCGACGGATGCATGGGATGCAGGTTTTCTATCCGATTCGTCTTTCGGCGGGGCTGAACTTGACGATGAATGCTGGCGTCTCATTCCGGAAGCTCTGAAGCCCCTCACGGAGAGGGGTATACTGCCCGTGGTGACGGGTTTTATCGCCAGGGATTCAGGCGGGAACATTACCACCCTTGGCCGCGGAGGCTCCGATCTTTCCGCCACGCTGATTGCCGCGGCCTGCGGGGCCGATGAGGCGCAGGTCTGGAAGGATGTTGACGGAATCCTCACCGCCGATCCCCGGATCGTCAAACATGCCAAACTTGTTGAGCGGGTAACATACGAGGAGGCTTCGGAACTGGCCTACTTCGGCGCACAGGTTCTGCACCCCAGGGCCATGCAGCCCTGTATAAAAACCGGCACTCCGGTGCTGGTTAAAAATTCCTACAATATTTCTGCACCCGGTACTCGTATTGCGCCTGCCCTTGACAGGAAGACCAGTCCCATTCAGGCGATTACCTCCCGGAAAAACGTAACGCTGATAGACATTGTTTCTACCAGAATGGTCGGTCAGCATGGTTTTTTGGAACAGGTTTTTGCGGCCTTTTCCCGTCAGGGGATTTCGGTAGACATGGTTGCTACGAGTGAAGTTTCAATTTCTGTAACCCTGGACGCGGTGCATAACCTTACCGCGCTGAAAAAGGATCTTTCCAGGATTGCGAGTGTCGAAGCAAACACCGGCAAGGCCATTGTTACGATTATCGGCGATGTACGCCGTTCCAGCGAGATTCTTGCCCGCGCCTTTAGAATCTGTGAAATTCTGGGGGTGAAGGTGCAGATGGTGAGCCAGGGGGCCAGCAAGGTGAACATCAGCTTTATTGTGAATGACGGTGAAGCCGCGGGAGTTGTGCGGGCCCTGCATGATGACTTTTTTGAAAGGAGATAGTATGAATATTGCCATTGTCGGGTACGGAAAGATGGGAAGGATGATCGAGTCTCTGGCCTCCGGGCGGGGGCATACGATTGCCGCCGCGGTTGATCCCTTTGCCGAATCGGATAAAACCGGTTTCGGCTCCATCCTTGTCAAAAATATTGCCGATCTTGACGGAATCGAACTCAATATAGACTGCGCCATTGAGTTTACCCGGCCCGATACCGCCGCGGCAAACATTCTTGCCCTTGCGGAACGCAGAATTCCTGTTGTTGTTGGGACTACCGGCTGGTATGAGACGCTTGCGGAGTTAAGCGCGGCGGTGAACAATGCGGGGAGCAGTCTTCTCTGGGCTTCCAACTTTTCCCTGGGTGTGAATCTCTTTTACCGGATCTGCTGGTATGCGGCTGAATTGATGGACTCCTTTCCCGAATACGATCCGGGCGGCTTTGAATCCCACCACAACAAGAAGATTGATAGTCCTTCCGGAACTGCAAAAACTCTGGTTGAAGGGATCCTTAAACGGATGAAGCGGAAAACAAAACCGGTGTGGAACATGCTGGACAGACCTCCCGGGTCTGAGGAATTACACTTTGCAAGCCTGCGGCTGGGAGCCGTACCGGGGGAACATTCCCTTATCTTTGATTCCTCCGCGGACAGCATCGAAATACGGCATAGCGCCCGCAACAGGGAAGGCCTTGCAAGCGGGGCCCTCATCTCCGCCGAATGGCTTGCAGGAAGCGGCGTAAGACGGAACGGAGTCTTTACCTTCGATGATGTACTTGAGGAGCATTTCAATGCCCGGAATGAGGGCGGGGTATATGGCTTACATTGAAATAAAAGGCGAAGCTTTTCTCGAAAACCTTGAAAAGGTGCAGAGATGCTGCGAAAGGCAGTCTATCGATCTCTCCGTGGTAACCAAATTCTGCCTGAGCGATGCCCGCATTGCAGCCCTGCTTTACGAAACGGGAGTCCGTTCCATTGCAGACTCAAACATGGTCTGTTTTGCTTCCCTTCCTCAAGATCTGGCAGAAAAACTGTCGAAGTCTCTGATCAAGACGCGGCTTGCCGATATTCTTGCCATTCCTTCCCTTCCGCAGTCTGCTCACCCGGACAGGGTTTTTGTTTCCGATGAGGCGCTGATTGAAGCCGTCGCAAGGCTGCCTGAAAATTTGAGACCGCAGACGGTCTTGATTGCGGAGCTGGGAGATCTGCGGGACGGGTTTTATCTTGAGGACATTCCCGCAGTGGTTGAAAGGTATCCCGAAGTTCCCTTCGCAGGTCTTTCGGTAAATTTTGCCTGTCTTTCCGGAAAGATGCCCGATGCTGAAAGTATTGGGGCTTTAAGCCGCTGCGCCAGACAGATTCCCTGCAGAACGGGGAGGCCCCTTGTTTCGGTTGGGGGTACGGTATCCTGGCCTTTAATTGAAGCGGGAGCCATTCAGGATCTTGTCACGGAAATAAGAATGGGGGAGGGGATCTTCTTCGGCTATGATTCTTCCGCCGCAAAACCCATCGAAGGATTCCGTCATGATGCCTTCACTCTGTACGGCGAGATCGTGGAAGTCCGGGACAAGCTGGTAACCGAACTTGAAGATCCGGGCCATACCGCTCTGGGAGCCGAAGCGCCGAAGCGGAAACCCGGAAAACGCCGCTGCGCCGTGCTGGACTTCGGCGTCCTCGGCGCGTCCATGAAGGATCTTGAAGTCCTCGATCCGGAAATTGAAATTGCGGGCCAGACCTTTGATTTTACCGTGGTGGACATTACCGGCTCTTCCGTTCCCCGGAAGACAGGCGGACACATTCCCTTCCGGGCCATGTACGCCGCCAGTTCCCATGCCATGCTGAATCCCTTCATCAAAAGGGTGGTGAAATAGTGTCTGCCGCAAAGTACCGGCTTTGTGGACAAACACGAAATAGACCGGGCCTTGAGTACGTGACTTTTATGTACAGTTTTGTTAGAATTAACCGGACATGAAGGAAGCTTCATGCTGAAGCAGCTACAGCGGTAGGGAGTATTTATTATTTCATGGAAGCGATTGATGGCAGGAATTGTCTTTCCGATCTCAGTTGTAATACTTCCGGCGCCGCTCCCCGTGCCGCCGAAAATTCTGCCGGCGGCCGGAGTAAGGAAGATTTAACATGCTCAGTCTGAGGGGAACCTTTACGGCCCTTGTTACACCAATGAAGGACGATGGAGAAGTGGACTATGACGGTTTCCGCCGTCTGATTCAGTTTCAGCTTGAAGAGGGTATTGACGGTCTTGTGCCTCTTGGCACGACAGGTGAAACCCCGACTCTTGAGGAAAGTGAAGAGGAGAAACTTATCCGTATTGCGGTGAAGGAAGTTGGGGGAAAGGTTCCTCTTATTGTCGGAACGGGATCAAACTCTACAAAGTCCATGCTTGAGTATACAAAACGGGCAAAAGATCTGGGGGCCGGTGCGGCGCTGGTGGTAACTCCGTATTACAACAAACCCAACGATTCGGGGCTTATTGCCCATTTTGAAGCCGCCGCCGCTGTGGGCATTCCCGTTGTGGTCTATAACATTGCAGGTCGTACCGGACGGAACATTCCTGCGTCCCTCATGGAAAAAATTGCGGAGATTCCCGGTATTGCCGGCGTCAAGGAATCCAGCGGGGACATGGGCCAGATTGGGGATGTGATTGCCAACATTGCCATGAAGCGTAACGCTTCCAACCCCTTCCGGGTGCTGAGCGGGGATGATGCGTTTACCCTGCCGCTTTGCGCCCTGGGGGGCGATGGTACTGTTTCTGTTATCAGTAACCTTCTTCCCGCCAAAGTTACTGCCCTGACAAGGGCCTGTCTTGAAGGGAACTATACCGAAGCCAGGCGTATTCACTTTGAGTTGCTTCCCTTTATGAAGGCCGCCTTCATCGAAACCAATCCGGCGCCGATCAAGGCAGCCATGAACATGGCGGGCCTTCCCGCCGGGCCTGCCCGGCTGCCTCTGGGCCCCCTGTCTTCCAAAAACACAGAGATTCTGCGGAAAGAGCTGGCGTCTCTGGGCCTTTTAACGGAGTAAGATCATGTCAAAGATTCCCGTAGGCGTCCTGGGCGCTACCGGCATGGTAGGGCAGCAGTACATTGCCCTGCTCAACAATCACCCCTGGTTTGAAGTCCATTATGCGGCGGCGAGCCCCCGTAGTGCAGGTAAAAAATACAGTGATGCTGTGGCCGGGCGCTGGGTTGCCACAGGAGGAGAGCTTCCTGCGGGTGCGGCGGATCTTGTTGTTGGCGATGCCAATGATGTCTCCCGGACCCTTGTCGCCGCAAAGCGGGGAGACTGCGCCTTTGTGTTCAGCGCCCTGGATATGGGAAAAGAGGAAATTCAATCCCTGGAGGAAGCCTATGCCGCCGCCGGAATCCCGGTGATCTCCAATGCCTCCGCCAACCGCTGGAAGCCGGACATACCCATGCTTATTGCCGAAGTAAACCCCGATCATGCGGACATTATTCCTGCGCAGCGTAAAAACCGCGGCTGGGACAAGGGCTTTATCGCCGTCAAGCCGAACTGTTCCATACAGAGCTACACTACTCCTGTGTATGCTCTTATCAGGGCAGGCTATGAGGTGAAGCGTCTCATAGTAAGTACCATGCAGGCGGTTTCCGGCGCAAGTTATCCCGGTGTTTCAAGTCTCGACATGATCGATAACATTATTCCCTATATCGGCGGAGAGGAAGAAAAAAGCGAACTGGAACCCTTGAAGATCCTCGGCTCCATCGAGGGGGGGAGTTTTAGGAACGCCGAATATCCAAAGCTGAGCGCGCACTGCAACAGGGTTCCTGTTGTGGACGGGCACACCGCATGTGTAAGCCTTGAATTCGGTGAAAAGAAACCGTCTCTGGAGGAAATTAAGCGGGTTTGGACAGAGTTTAAGGCTCTGCCCCAGCGGGAATCTTTCCCCATGGCTCCCGCGGAGCCTATCATCTACAGGGAAGAGAACGACAGGCCCCAGCCCCGCAAGGATCGTAATTCCGGCAAGGCCATGGCGGTAACGCTGGGGAGGCTCCGGCCCTGCAATGTTTTTGACATCCGTTTTGTCGGTCTTTCCCACAACACTGTCCGGGGAGCCGCGGGCGGCGGTATTCTCAATGCGGAACTCCTCAGGTACAAAGGATATATCGGATAAAGGATGGTTTATGGCGGCAAAGACATTTCCCCTGTCACATGAACGGCTAACAGAAATTGTAAAGCGTTATCCCACGCCTTTTTATGTTTACGATGAAGCGGCGATACGGAAGAATGTCCGGGCAATCAGGGAGGCTTTTTCAGTTTTTCCTTCTTACAAGGAACACTTTGCGGTAAAGGCTCTGCCCAATCCCTTTATCCTGAAGATTCTCGCCTCCGAAGGTATAGGGTCGGACTGTTCAAGTTATGCGGAACTGGTGCTGGCGGACATTGCAGGCATGAAGGGGGAAGACAATATGTTTACCTCCAACGAAACGCCCGCGGAAGAATACCGCCTTGCCCGGAGTCTTGGAGCGGTGATCAACCTTGACGATTTTAGCCACATAGAGTTTCTGGAAAAGGCCGCAGGGATACCCGAACTGGTTTCCTGCCGCTACAATCCCGGCCCCATCAGGGAAGGAAATGCGATCATCGGAAAACCCGAGGAGGCAAAATTCGGTTTTACCAGGGAACAGATCATCGAAGGTTTCAAAATCCTCAAGACCAAAGGCGCCAAACGGCTGGCCCTGCACACCATGGTAGCCAGTAATGAATTGTCCATTCCTTACCATATTGAAACCTCACGGATGCTCTTTGATCTGGCGGTAGAAGTAAAGGAAAAGGCCGGGGTACGGCTTGAGTTTATCAACCTGGGCGGCGGTGTGGGGATTCCCTACAGGCCGGAACAGGAGGCCGTTGATTACAAGGTTCTTGCTGCAGGAATAAAGAAAGCCTGCGATGAAATTCTGAAACCCGCAGGACTTGATCCCATGGGTATCCGTACCGAATGGGGCAGAACCATTACCGGCCCCTATGGCTGGCTTGTTACCCATGCCGTCCACAGGAAGAGTATCTACCGGGAATATATAGGGCTGGATGCCTGCATGGCGGATCTTATGCGGCCCGGAATGTATGGGGCCTATCATCATATCACCGTTCCCGGCAAGGAACATGTTCCCGCAACGGAAACATACGATGTGGCCGGGAGCCTCTGTGAGAATAACGACAAGTTCGCCGTTCAGCGGAAACTCCCCAAAATTGAAACCGCCGCGGAAAATTACGGCCGCTCTCCCGGCGACTTTGTGGTGATTCACGATGCCGGAGCCCACGGTAGGGCCATGGGATTTAACTACAACGGCAAGCTCCGCTGCGGGGAGCTGCTGCTTCGTCCCGGCGGCACGATAACGGAAATAAGACGGGCAGAAACGCTGTCGGATTACTTTGCAACTCTGGATCTGGAAGCAGCCAGAAATTTTTTTGCCGGGGAGACGCGCAATTAAGGAAATAACATTCATGTTATTTCCGCGCGGATCCTAAGCTCTCCTCATGCATTCGAATGAATGCGGAGTTATTCCGAATATGAAACTAAGTTTCATTCTATAGGAGAACAAGATGTTAAAGCGGAATACCTGTGTTGCCAATATTCAGGCAGGCTACCTTTTTCCGGAAATTGCCAGACGGAGACGGGAATTTGCAGCCTCTCATCCTGATGCAAAGATCATCAGCCTGGGGGTGGGGAATACCACGGAACCGCTCCTGCCCCACATTGATGAAGGTCTTGTCGGAGGAGCCAGGCGGCTAGGGACGGTAGAGGGTTATTCCGGTTACCAGGACGAGGGACTTCTTTCGCTCCGGGAAAAAATTTCCGCGGTCTTTTACCGGAACACCTTTACCGCGGAAGAGATCTTTATCTCCGACGGAGCCAAATGCGACATCGGGAGGCTTCAGATGCTCTTCGGCGCAGGGACAAAGGTTGCCGTGCAGGATCCCTCCTATCCGGTTTATGTAGACGGTTCCGTGCTTATCGGCGCCGCCTCTTCCTGGAATGGTACGGGTTACGACGGTATTGTGTACCTTCCCTGTACGGCGGGAAACAATTACTTTCCCGATCTTTCCCTGCTGCCCGCAGACGCTCTTGTCTATTTCTGTTCGCCCAACAATCCCACCGGGGCCGCAGCCTCACGGGAACAGCTTGCATCGCTGGTACAGGCCGCACGGAAGAAGGGCTGCATTATCATATTTGATGCGGCCTACAGTGAATTTATCCGGGACGCCGGATTGCCCAAGTCGATCTACGAAATCGAAGGAAGTAAAAGCTGTGCCATTGAAGTAAACTCGTTCAGTAAACCTGCGGGCTTTACCGGAGTACGCCTCGGTTGGACTGTTGTGCCGAAGGATCTCAAGTATTCAGGCGGGGAAAGCGTCAACGCGGACTGGGCCCGGATTGCCGGCACGATCTTCAACGGCGCTTCCAACATTGCCCAGGCCGGGGGCCTTGCAGCCCTGGACAGTGAAGGCCTCAGGGAAGTACGGCAGCTTACCGATTTTTACCTGGGAAACGCGGCGCTTATCCGCAGCGCATTGCAGGCCCTGGGGATCTCCTGCATAGGCGGGGACAATTCCCCCTATATCTGGGCCTGTTTTCCCGGCCGCAAGAGCTGGGATGTCTTTGCCGAGATTCTGGAAACCTGTCAGGTGCTAACAACTCCCGGTGCCGGCTTTGGCCCCGCGGGGGAAAGTTTTATCCGTTTCAGCGCCTTCGGACACCGGGTCGATGTCGAAGAGGCCTGCTCCAGGCTGAGCCGTCTTAAAATATAGTATTCGGACATCATTCAAACTGCGGGTAAAGGAGCCGGAAATAGCGGAGCGGGCGGCAAAGAAGGCGATAGACGATGCCGGAGCGGGCGGCGGCTTCCTCCTCTCCGGGGGATCAATGCGGCCGGGACACCCCGGAGGGAAACATCTTCAAGCCGGTTGAGGCGGCCTATTCGGCGATTTCATAGTGCCGTAGATCCGGTTTTTCCGGGAATTCCTTCGCCTTGCCGATACGGATGATATGCAGCCATTCATGGAAACCCCGGCCTGAAAAGCCAAACCTCATAATCGGTCCTCGCTTCAACGGTGTATACATCTTCTCATTGTTGACGGATATTAATTATGTTTGTCATTTTTGCTTGAGTATTCTTCTGTCATGACTATCTATATATAGAGGAGGCGTCCATGACGGAACCGGAAGATCCCCTTAGCCTCGCGGTAAAAAAGCTATTCGGCCTCTCCTATCTTTTCCCCTACCAGAGGCTCGTGATTGCGAATATCCTTGAGTCGGCGGAGACGCAGGGCATTCCTCTCGCCTGGCCTGCCGGTTTGACCGAACATCCGGCGCCTGCTCCTCAACCGAACCGGCAGGGTGAAGGTTCCTCTCTTGCCTGGGATGACCGGGATGCCCCCGGAGGACAGATAGTGATCCTTCCCACCGGGGCGGGGAAGTCTCTCTGTTTTCAACTCCCGGCAATGATCCTCTCCGGCCCCACACTGGTTATCTATCCTATATTGTCCCTCATGGCGGATCAGGAAAGGCGTTTGCGGGAGAGAGGCTTTGCCCCGGTGATACTCCGCGGGGCTCAGGATAAAGAAGAACGGCAGCGGATCTTCAAGGCCCTCCGGGAGGGAGGGAGCCGTTTTATCATTGCAAATCCCGAGGTACTGTTGACAGAATCGGTGTTGAAGGAACTTCCCTCGCTGAACATAGCCCACATTGTCATTGACGAAGCCCACTGTGTAAGCGAGTGGGGAGAAAGCTTCCGGCCCTCGTATCTGCGGATAAACGAGATCATCGAAGCGGTAAACAGAAACAGCGCCGGTACGGGACACAGGGCTCTTGTAACGGCGTTTACCGCCACGGCCGGAACTCCGGTATTGGAGAAAATAGGCCGCTATATCTTCGGCGGAGAAGTTGGCCGCATCGTTGGAAATCCCGACAGAGTCAATATACGCTATGCCGCCGGAGCCTGCATACTCAGGGATCTTGCTGTCCGGGATCTGGTACTGAAAAAGGCCCTGCCGGCAATTGTCTTCTGCTCATCCCGTTCCGGAACGGAAAGACTTTCCCGTTATCTTGTCAACAGTCTTGCGGAAATTTGGGATGCCGCATCGCATGAAGGCCATCCCGCGCCGGGGATAAAATTCTACCATGCGGGTTTAAGCAGGGAAGAGAAGAAGGCCGTGGAGGAGTGGTTCTTTGACAACAGTAACGCTGTGCTTGTTAGTACCTGTGCCTATGGCATGGGCGTTGACAAGGCCGATATACGTACCGTGATACACCGCGACTGTCCCCCGTCGGTGGAGGCGTATCTCCAGGAATCCGGTCGGGCAGGGAGGGACGGGGAAGCTTCCGAAGCGTACCTTCTCTGGGGACCGGAGGACGAAAACCGGCTCCGGTGTGCAAAAGATGAGGCCGGAAGGAAACGTATGGAGAGCCTTCTCTCCTATGCCCGTACCGTTTCTGTTTGCCGCCGTGAACAACTTCTTGGCCTCCTCAACTACGAGGGAGAAAGGAACAGCCCCGAACATGGTTGCTGCGATGTCTGTGACGGCAATGCCGGGACTAAATTCAGGGAAGAACAGAGCCTCTGCGGATTTTTCCTCCGTCATGGAAGGTCTTACACCGTCAATGAAGCTGCGGCATTACTTGCGGACGCAGAAACCGCTGCCTGGTCTGAAAACGAAGCCGCAGAGGCGATCCGGGGTCTTGTAAAGGCCGGGAAGCTGAAGGTTGTTAAAAACTTTTTCTGGAAGAACAAGATTGTTGCGTTTACACCCCGTCGGCGTTTTCAAAAAAAAGAGGCAGTGGAAGAAGGCTCCGGAGAAAAGAATTTTCCGCAATGAGGGAGGAAGCGTAGGGCGTTATGGGAGAAAAGAAAAATTCCGTTGCCTCAAGAGGGCCGAATTTAAATCCGGCTGCTTCAGGGGGGGAGGCTTCGGTTACCGTTGACTCGCCGCCTGAAACCCTGACGCAGAGCCGTTCTCCGTTCTCAATTTCAAAGACAAATGCGCCATCCTCCACGTTCCTTAGGGAACACTGTAATTTTACAAAGGCTTCCAGAAAACTCCTGTAATTAAAGATATTAAAACTGTAGGACGGTTCCATGGCGAAGCTTTCCGCAAAACGGGAAAGAGCTTTAAGTTTTACGGTTTCGTGGGGGTGGACGTTGACCCTTACCGTTTTGCCGGGAGGATAGGATTTCAGGCAGAGGTTTATGATTTCGGCCAACCGTCCGGTATCTTTAAGGTTTACTTCGTTTATAAGGTTTTCTTTTTCATTGTATATGAGATAACCGGAAAATTTGTCTCCGTCGAGAACCGCATAAACGCTGTTCTCCCAGGAAGCAAGGATGTCGAAGAAACGATCCTTGCGGCGTACAAATCCTGCGCCGTTTTCCAGTTTTGCCTCGTGCATGAAGCGGATTTCTTCGACAAGCGCTGAATCTTTTGGACAAAGCCGCCTGAGGCTGAGGGAAGAGACAACGTTTTTGTCGAGCGTATGGCGTATATTGAAGGAGTTGCACTCAAAAGAAAAAATCGTTCCCACCGGGCTAAAACCAAAATATTCATACCGCTGCCGCCTTCCGTCGAGGCAGGAAAAAACCATGCCGTCCTTTCTCATGTCTTCCAGCGCCCGGTTCATAAGTTCCCTCATATAGCCTTTGGAGCGGCTGTAGGGATGCACGGATACCATGCCTATGCCGCGGCCCCGGAGACTTGTGCCGCATAGCTTCATTTCAAGCGGGTAGGCCCCTACGGCCGCCTTTATCTTTCCATCCTCCCTGCACAGATAGTGCGCAGCATCCATAAAGTATTCACGTTTATACAGTTTGGGAAGAAGGGTAGGAAAATCGGTAGGTTTATGAGCATGGCTGAACACATAGTTCGCCAAATCAATCAATTCTTCATAATCATCGATGTCCGCCCTGGAATATTCTGTGATCATAATAATTACAGATCTATCCCCGAGGCTTTTCTGAAACGTTTCACCGTAGCGGCGGCTATGGGACGGGCTTTCGCAGCCCCTTCCGCAAGAATTCTGTCGAGACCTGCCGGATCGGCCATGATCGCCTCGTAGCGTTCCCGCAGCGGTGAAAGTTCCCGGTTGGCGGCCCTGAAGAGTTCCTCCTTGGCTTCCCCCCAGCCCATGCCTCCTGCCCGGTAACGGGCTGCAAGGGAGGCCTGTTCTTCCGCCGTGGCAAAAAGTTTGTAGAGAAGATATATCTGGCTCTGTTCGGGATCTTTGGGCTCCTCAAGCGGCTGGGAATTGGTAACGATCCGCATGATCAGTTTGCGGAGCTGTTTTTCCGGCGAAAAAAGGGGAATGGTATTTCCGTAACTCTTGCTCATCTTGCGTCCGTCAAGTCCCGGCACCACAGCCGCATTCTGCTGAATCATCGCCTGGGGAATCTTCAGCACTTCCTGTTTGTAGTTGTAGTTAACCGCCTGGGCAATGTCCTGGGCCATCTCAATATGCTGCACCTGATCGCTTCCCACGGGCACTACATCGGAATCAAAAAGAATGATATCCGCGGCCATGAGCACCGGATATGTGTAAAGTCCCATGTTGATACCGGCATCGGGATCGTTTCCCTTTTCACTGTTTTCCCGGACTGCCGCCTTGTACGCGTGGGCGCGGTTCATAAGCCCCTTTGGCGTAAAGGCCGCAATCTGGGTGCTAAGTTCAAAAGTTTCCGGAATCGAAGACTGGCGGTAAAAGATCACCTTTTCCGGGTCAAGCCCTGCGGCAAGCCAGCCTGCGGCCACTCCCCGGATAAGGGAGGAAAGCTCTTTGGGGTTTTTGATGGTATTAAGCGCGTGGTAATCGGCTATAAAATAGCGGGCGTCGTAGCTTGAGGCAAGTTCCAGGGCGGGCCTGATCGCCCCAAAGTAGTTGCCGATGTGGAGTTCACCGGTAGGCTTGATGCCGGTAAGGCTTATCTTTTTCATGCTAAGCACTGTAGCATAATCGGTGCAAGTTGTAAATTCCCTTCAAATTTGCTAAAATAAAGGGGAATTTTAAAATGTTGCGCCGTAAAGGGAGATGTCATGGCTATTATCGGCATGCTTATTAGCATTGTTGGAGGACTCTGCCTCTTCCTGTACGGAATGCAGGTAATGAGCGAAGGAATCCAGCGGGCGGCGGGTAACCGCATGCAGAAAGTTCTCAATTTTATGACCGGAAACCGCTTTATCGGCGTAATGACGGGCTTTGCGGTAACCGCCATCATCCAGTCTTCTTCCGCCGCCACGGTCATGGTGGTGTCTTTTGTCAATGCCGGGCTCCTCACCCTTACCCAGTCCATTGGGGTGATCATGGGGGCCAACATCGGTACCACCGTTACCGCATGGATAGTGTCCCTTGTCGGTTTTTCCCTGAAAATTTCCACCCTGGCCCTGCCTGCCGTCGGTCTGGGCTTTGTAATGCGTATCATCAAATGGAAGTACAAGACTATCGGAGAGGCGATCATGGGCTTCGGCCTCCTCTTCCTGGGCCTCGATTTTCTTGCCAAAGCCATGCCCTCCCTGAACGGAAACGAGATTGGTTTTATTGCCAGGGTTTCCGATCTGGGATTCGTTTCGATACTCATAGGCGCCGGAGCAGGGATCGTGATGACTCTGATCACCCACTCTTCTTCGGCTTCCACGGCAATAATGCTCACCATGGCCTTTAACGGCGTTGCCGGCTATGAAATGACCGCCGCCATGGTTCTGGGCGCCAACATAGGTACTACAATTGACGCCGCCCTGGCAGGCATCGGCGCCAGGACTGCCGCCAAACGAACCGCTCTGGTTCATGTGCTTTTCAATGTAATAGGCGTCTGCTGGGCGATACCTCTCATCAAGCCTCTGCTGGCTCTGGTAGAACTGGTAACACCTGGTACCATTACTGCGGGTCTCGTCCGCGATCCGATGATCACAACCCATCTTGCAATGCTGCATACTGTTTTTAATGTGGTAAATGCCATTATTTTTTTCCCCTTTGTAAAGCCCTTTGCGTCTCTCGTAAGCTTTCTTATAAAAGACACGGATTCTGAAAAGAAAGATGAGCATTACAGGCTGGTATACCGGGGAGGAGGGGCCATTCAGGATGCGCCGGAACTGGCGGTGATCCAGGCGGGAAAGGAAATGCGGGACATGGCCGCTGTCGCCTATTCCATGTACGACAGGGTGAGCAAGGCATTTTATGAGTTGAAGGATGTCGAAGACCGGGAGGTCTGGGTAGAAAAACTTATGCAGCAGCTTTCAAAGCAGGAAGCCTACGTCGATGAAATGAGGGAACAGCTTACCGCCTTCCTTATCGAATGTAACCGCCACCAGCTTGGTCCCGGATCCGAACAAAACGTGAGCCGGCTTTTGCGCATCGTCGCAGACCTTGAGTATATTACCGATGACTGTTACAGCATTGCCTGTATCCTTGAGCGGAGCGCAAAGAAGGATCTCATCTTCAAGGAAAAGGAGATGATACTGCTTTCGCCCTATATTGCCCTTGTCGAAGAATTTTTAAGCTTTGTCCACAGCCATCTGGGGAGCCGTCTGCACTCGGACGAGGCAGCCCAGGCCGAAGACTTTGAAGCCCGTATCGACAAACTCCGGAACAAGCTGCGCAAGCGGGGCCGCAAACGCATCGAAGCAGGGGAGGATGTAAAGACAGAGTTACTGTTTATTGATCTGGTACGCCGTCTTGAGAATCTGGGCGACTACTGTTACGCCATCTCCCATGCCCTTTCTCACATGGCATAGTTCCCGCTTCAGTTGAAACCCTAACGGCGGCGCGCTCACCCGGCTAAAGCCGTGCGGCCTTTTGCCTTTACGGCGGCATGCGCTGCGTACCGGCTTCGGGACGACTTTATATGACAACATGCTTCGCATGCCTTCTATCGAGCTCACGTCCAATACTGGTGTTTGCGCCATGACCGGGGTACACGGCAATGTTTTTGTCCATGGAAAGGAGCCGTTCAAGGCTTGCGGCAAGGGCTTTTTCGTCTCCTCCGGGAAGATCTGTGCGTCCAACGCCGTTATTGAAGAGGGTATCCCCGCTGAAAAGTACGCCTTCATGTTCATCAAAGAATGCGATGCTTCCCGGAGTATGCCCCGGCAGGTGAAGGATCTTGAAAGGTCCGATGTCGTCTCCTTCTTCAAGAAGCCGGTCGGGGGACGGCAGATCCTCCCAGCGTTCTTCCAGAAGAGAGGCTCCCCCAAAGGCGGCAAAGCTCCGGCAGTGAACCCGGAACGCGTCCGGCCCCAGATAAGACGCATCTTCCCGGTGAAGGGCAATGGCTTCCGAAACAGCGGCCTTCCGCAGGGCGGGAAGGGCGGCAATATGGTCAAAGTGCCCATGGGTGAGTAGAATATAACGGGGCCGGAGATGAAGTCTTTGGAGC
Organism: Treponema sp.; assembly: GCA_031278095.1. Lineage (GTDB taxonomy): Bacteria > Spirochaetota > Spirochaetia > Treponematales > Breznakiellaceae > JAIRNJ01. The sequence goes on along the minus strand of JAITLC010000091.1, from coordinate 21,376 downwards.
ATGGCGAGGATGACACCGCCTTCGGCTCCGGGATCGATAAGGGCACAGTCTCCGTTTTCCAGGGGGTAGATCCAGCAGTTCACTGCAAATTCCCCCAGAACCATATGACGGATCGAATTCAGGCGTCTCTCCATGGAGGAATAATACCCTGAGGATTTCTGATTTTCTAGTTATCCTTGCCCTGGCTGTTTTCTGGTACGGACTGGTACCGGTTGGGGGGGCATACTGGCTGCGCGGGAGATGGCGGAATTTTCGCCGCCGTTTCGACAGCCTGCGTCTCAAACCGGTACTGGATTATGGCCGTTACCGGCATTTGAGCGGGGAGGGCGGAGAATTTCGCTTTACCGGAGGCTTTGAATCGATTACCGACGGCCATACCCTCTGGATACACAGCGACAGCCTCACCCTCCCGGTCGCTCTTCATGGCGCGGAAACCTATGTGTTGTCCATGCAGGAGGGACAGCAGTTTGAGATCTTCGATCCTTCGGAGGAGGCGCCGGAACGGATCCGCTGGGACAGGGTTTCTTCCCTTACCGAAGGAGCCAAGGTTTTTGTGGGTGGGGCGCTGGTACTTCGGGATGAACGATGGACTTTTGTCTCCACGAAAGAATGCCCCCTCATGGTTATCTTCTACGACGGCCCGGATCATTCCCTGGCTTCACGGGCCATCCAGGCGGGAAGGCGGCTCAATGAATACTGGAATCCCGTCACTCCCTATGCTCTTATCGCAGGGGCTCTGATTCTACTCTATGTTGCCGTTTCCTTCCTCTCAAGGCCGGTATTCCGTCTTACCGCCTTTACCGCCTTTATTGCGGTTTTTCTCCCCCTCTTCCCCATGATTCCGCCAGGTCTGCTTTTTACCGCTATCTACAGGAAGTTCTGGTGGAAGGCCAGAGTTTACCGGGCATACCGGGATCTGGTCAGGCTGCCCCTTCGTTACCTTGCCGCAGGTGAAGATTCCTGCCTGCTTCCCGGAGGGGAACGCTACGGCATGAAACGTTACCAGGTTTTGACTCCCGGTATGGCAAACATTCCCCGGATCATTCCGGGAGAGGGAAGGGTTTTGAAGGAAGGCTGGTATGTGTTTGGTAAATTGAACGAAGACAAAATTTTTCCGCAGGAACCGGAAGACAGCCTTGCCACCTACGGAGCCATACCCGGCAAACCGGACAGGCTGGCCCATTCCTTTACCCTGCGGGCCTATACCCTGGAGGTACTCGCCTGGCTTCTCCTGCTTTTCGGGATAGCCTTAAATACCTTCTTTATCGGCGTCATCATCTTCCTGCTCTGATTCGGAAACCTGATCCTCATAGCCGTCATCCGTATCCAGGGAGGATTCCGTCTCGTCGTCATCATCATTCTGTGAGTCTTCCGAATCCAGCCGGCTGCGGGCATAGTTAACCGTCAGGGGCCGTCCCCGGAAGAGCTTGCCGTTCAGGGCTTCGATGATGCTGTCCGCTATGGTATCCCGAACCTGCACGAAGGAATAGTTGTCCAGAATGCGGATGGCTCCCACGTCTTCCCGTTTTACATCGGTTTTCGTGGTGATAAGCCCCAGAATTTCACGGGGAAAGACCCGCCGGTTCCGTCCGATGCTCATGAAAAGCCGTTTGGACTCCTCCTCCGAAAGAGGATACGGTTTGCGCTCCTCCTCATTCCAGGATTCGTCCCGGCCTTTCCTGAATTTGTGGCCGTGGAAACGTTCGCTCCGGCCGGAATTCCCCTGATCATAGAGCATCAGAAGGTAAGCTGCCGCCCAGGAACGATTAAAAAGGGGGACCTTCTTTTTGAATAACGAACGATAAACAGAAAGAATCTGCGGATCCGCTTCCGCCCGAATCTTTTCAAGAATCCGGGCAAGGTTTTTTTCTACTTTTTCACTGTCGATGTGTGAAGACATGAACATATCCTGTACTAAAAATTATGCGGGAAAGAAGGCCGGAAGCCCGTTTTTCCACTTGATCCGGAACCATCGTCCCGGAAACTACCCCTCCCGGGACAGTTTTATATCTGTATTATTCCATATCTTTGACTTTTACTCAAGCGGCTTGTTGACCGGACGGCGTAAGAGATAATACCCCCAAGAAGGCGGAACCCCGGGGCGAGGGCCCGACAAAGGTGCAGGTCTCATACCCGGCCGCACTGTTTGCCGGGCCTGTCCCAAAACTTGAAGTTTTGGGAAAGCCTCTATCTGTTGGGGTTTAATTAGAGTCTGTCTATAATGTAGACACATTATAGACAGATTACCTTAAAACAGGCATTTTGTGCACCGTTTTGGTACAAAAAGATGCGCAAATGCAAGGTCTGTCCGCAAAGTAGCCGGCTTTATGGACAGACACTAAATAATGCAACGCTTACAAGATACCCCGCCCTTCAGGGTGAGGAGGTTTATTCTTTTATACCCCCCAGGGTAAGCCCGGATATGATATACCGGGACACCAAGCAGAAAAACACGATAATCGGGATAATCGAAATCGCCAAGCCCAGGTAGATGGCCCCGAATTCGGTACGGTACAGATCGGATCGGAGAAGGTTTATCTGAAGGGGGATGGTGTACCTCTTCTGGCTGGAAATAAGGACAAAGGGGATAAAAAAGTTGTTCCAGGAGCCGACAAAGATGAAAATGGCCTGGGCCGCCAGGGCGGGAGAAATAATGGGAAGGACGATCCGGTTAAAGATGCGGAATTCCCCCGCGCCGTCAATCCGGGCAGCGTCAATCAACTCAAAGGACAACATGGAGCTCATGTACTGGCGTATGAACAGCACGGTGGAAGAGCCGGCTATGGCGGGGATGATCAGGGGAAGGTAACTGTTGGTCATCTTGAGGAGGGCCATAAACTGGTAAAAGCCGACAAAACCCAGGGAAGCGGGAAGCATCATGGTTACCAGGATGACGGTCCAGACGATCCTCTTTCCGGGGAAATTGTAGCAGTGCAGCCCATAGGCGGTAAGGGCGGTAAAGTAAACCGCCAGAAACACGGTGGAGAAGGCCACAACGGAGCTGTTGACAAACCCCTGGGCTATATCGACCCCGTGCCTGGTCAGGATGTCCCGGTTAAAAAGGATGCTGGTTCCGGGAACAAGGGACAGCCCCAGATTGATCTGGTTGGTAGACCGGGTGGCGTTGACGGTCATGATATAAATGGGAAGCAGGGCAAGGAGCAGCAGGAACATCATAAAGATGTAGATAATAAACCGCCTGGCGTTAAGGTACGCGAACTTCTGTTTCATGATCATGCCCCCTCAAACCCGTTTCTTTTTAAGTTCACTGCGATCCTGCAGGAAGAAGAAGATGATAAGGGCCAGTACAATGGTAACGATAAACATTCCTACGGAAATCGCGGCGCCGTAGGAATAATCGTTGTTTCCCTGGAAGGATACGTTGTAGAGGTACATCACGGCGGTTCTTACCTTAAAATCAGGATTGCCCCGCATTTCGGTGAGCAGCGCGGGGATGTCAAAAGCCTGCATACCCCCTATCATGCTGGTAATAAACACGTAGAGCATGATGGGCCGCAGCAGGGGGAGCGTTATATGCCAGGTGGTCTGCCGGCTGGAGGCCCCATCCGCCAGGGCGGATTCGTAGAGGGAAGAGGGAATCCCCGTGATCCCCGCCATAAGGATGATATTGGTGTGGCCGTACCACATGAGCCAGTAGATGAACGAGACCAGTCCCCGGGTAAAGCCGCCGCTTCTGAACACGTCTACCGCCTGGCGTACCGTTGCACCGTTGATCAGTACCTCCTGATGAAGTCCCAGGGTGTAGAGTATTTTGCTCAAAGGCCCCATGGGATAGAGGAAGAGGCTGCGGAACAACATGGACACGGACGCTGCGGTAAAGAGGTTAGGCATGTAGATGATCGCCCGGAAGGCGGCCCTTCCTTTAAGATTGAGCCGGGTATCCGAAAGCCAGACGGAGAGCAGCAGGGCAATGCCAAGCTGGAAAAAGAAGGTACACCAGGAGATGATAAAGGTGTTCCCGATAGCCCCCCAGAAGTAGACATCCTTTACCAGCCGCAAAAAATTGACCGGTCCGGCAAAACCAAAATCGGTACGCAGTCCCTTTAAGTTGCCGAAGCTGAGCATGAAGGTATAAATGGTAGGCCAGAGGCTGAAGACACAATAGACAATTACGAAGGGCGACACAAACAGGAGCCCCCATCGTTCCAGCTTTTCCCGGTGTCCCATGGCTTTGTGTTTCATCATGCTGCATCCTCCGGCCTTTTTGACTCAATACCCCAATTCACCGTTTATCTGGGCCTTAAAATCCGCTACGGCCTGATCCTTGGTTTTTTCTCCCAGAACATAGGCGGTTACCGCTTCCCCAAATACACCGTCAATGATCTCGTCGGTTCCCTGGGTAAGGCTTCCGTCTACCCCCGAGGCCAGGCCCGCGAAGAGGGCGTAATGGTTCTGGCCGCCCACAAAGGGATCCAGAAACTGATCCTTAATTTTTTCATTCACCACAAAATTGGAGGTAAGATCCCCCTCCTGGAAGGCCCACTTTTCAAGGAAGCCGTCATCGGTGGTACAGTAGCGGATAAATTCCTTTGCCGCTTCGGGGTTTTTGGTGTTCTTATATGCAGCGTACCAGGTGCCGCCACTATAATAACTCAGCGGACCTTTGATAACGGCCCAGTCGCCGGAGGTTTCCTCCGCGTTGGCCTTGATCACATAGTGCAGTCCCCAGGTGGGCAGGAAGTAACCGAACACGTCCACATGCCTGCCGTTTTCATCTTGGAATATACCCTTCATACCGGCATACCACCCTTCGGTCCAACTATTTACCCGGGTCTCGTACCCATTAGAACGGATCTGATTTGCCACATCCATATACCGGAGCATGGCGTCGTCTATGACTAGTTTGCCGTCAACTACCCAGGGCTGTTTTCTGAGGGATTTGAAAGGAGTGTATAACGCATCATATCCGGAAAGGATTACACAGGTTCCGTTGGACCTGGACGCAAGGAGCCCCGCAGTCTCCATCATTTTATTCATATCCGTAAAGTAGGTCTGTACCGTATCAGGATCGTCGGTGCCAAGGTACTGTTTAGCCAGGCTCCTGCGGTAATAGAAAGCGCCGGGGGTGGCCTGCCACGAAAGGGCGTAGACCCTGCCGTTATAGGTGGCGATTTCCGCCTGGTACTTGACCAGATGATCCTTTGCCTTTTCGTAGACATCGGTAATATCCAGGAGCTGCCCCGATTCCACATACTTTCGGACATAGGCAATTTCCAGGGCAAACACATCGGGGACTCCCCGGCCGGAGGTAAGCACCGGGTCAAGCTTGTCGGAAATAGGCGAGGCAAGGGTAAATTCCACGGTTACGCCGGGGTGATCGGATTCGTAAAATTTGAGCATCCGCCGGGTGTCTTCCACAAAAGACCAGATCACCAGATTCTGCTTCCCCTCCGGCGCTGCCCCGGCTGCCGAACCGCTCTCTTTTTTGGAACATCCCGCCAGCAGAACGACGGCAGTGCAGAGGGCCAATAAAATCCTTTTCATACTGTTTCTCCTCGTTACATAAAATATGGGTACAGAAAAATTCTGTAGCTGCCTTGAAAAAAAAGTTATACGCCGGGGTTCCGAAACGCCGGATTCAGGGGCCGGACGGTTTTGTCTTCCAGGGGGTGATCGGACTTTGATACAGAGAAACCTGCATAAAAATTGTATGCAATTTACGCGAAAACTACTTAACAGGTATGGGGGGGGGGGGGGGTAAGTTTCACGGCGTACAAAGAGCCCGTTTCCGGTGATATACGATAACTACGGTTATTATCATCTTCGTACTTCCGGCTATACATTAAAAACCGCCTTTTTCTTACAGAAGACTTCTAAAAAACAACTGGGTTCAACGAGCGTCAGATTAACATTATTCTATACCATGTTAAAAGAAAGTCAAGGACCTTGGCAAGAATGTTTGCAATAACCATTTGGATGCCGGAGGCTGAAATATCTGCCCCTTTATTCGCAGTGGGGTCTAATACCCAAGAACCCGCTTGCGCGGGGAACTTCAGGGCGGTTAGAATCGGCAGCGCTGCCAAAAAAAAAGCGGCAGTAGACCCCACAGTTAAATAATTTCCTTGCAGAACTCACCCTCGTAAACGATGCAGCGCTTACACGATACCCCGCCCTTTAGGGCGAGGAGGTTCATTTGGAAGGCGGGAGTTCATATCCCACATAATAGCCTGAGCCTGTTCCAGGAATTGAGTTTTTGAAACACGCTCAGTTTACATCACGAGAGGAACCTTTGCCTGCTGCAGGCCCGATTGGGGTTTCCAGACTATAGCTCGCCGCCTGGGCCTTAAAGCCGAAACGGAACAGGACACGGGAGAAGCCTTCATGGATCCGGGGAATGTCGATGTTTATCCTTTCTATGCCATTCGCCTTTTCCGCAACGGAAGAAATTTTTTCAAGGAAGCGGCTTAAAAGAGTTTCCCCCAGCCCGAGTCCCCGGTACTCATGCCGGATCTCAAGAGCATATATATGAAGAATTCCCGCCTTCTCCGCGGCGGCGATATAGCCGGCAAAATCTCCCTGTACGGTTTCCGCAATAAGGGAGTATTCCGCCGGGAAAACCCATAAAGTTTCCATGAAAGGAAATTCCTTCCGGCAGAGGACATGAAGGGATTGGGCTTCATGAAAATCATTTTCCCGGTATTCACGGAAACGGAAATCCTCCAGCACGAGATCCCGTGTATCCTCAGGTTCAAGGCCGATGAGGTTCATACCCCACTCTTCCCTCAGGGCATTATACCAGCGGATAATTTCCCGCTTCATCTCTTTTTCTTTATAGGCAAACCAGAGTTTTTCCGCTTCCGGGTACTGGCTCAAGATGTCCTTAAAGGCCCGGAACACTCCCCGTCCCTGGTTCAGCGCTGCGCCCAGTTCCTCCCGCAGCAGGGGATTGCGGAGACTTGCGGCAAAATGTTCCATCAGTCTGAAGCCGCTCGAAGAATCCCAGTCGGGGATATTAATAAAGCGGTCTTTTTCCCCTTCTTCGGTTCCTTCGGCGATGCCCTCACGGTTCAGCACTATCCCCCTCTGAGTATCTATGAGAAACTCTGTTTCCTGATCTTCCATGGAAAAGAGGATATCGTCCATGAGTTCATCGCTCAGCTCAAAATTCATGTGTTCAGTGTAGATTGCTCTTTTCGGCACGTCAAGTTTTCTTACTTGAGAAATTGCAGGAGCCTGAGAAAAACTAAGCGGGTTTTGAAACCGGCTCACTTGAAAGCCTATTTTATGAGGTTTATAGTCAATCTATGAAAACAATGAAGCGTACAGCAAACTGCGGGGAACTCCGAAAGGCCGATGCGGGGAAGACCGTGATTCTCAACGGATGGGTGCACCGTAAGCGGGATCATGGAGGTATATCATTCATCAATCTTCGGGATCGTTACGGGATTACCCAGACGGTGGTGGAACCGGATAGCGAAAAGATCATCGGAAGCGAGGCTTTTTCCGTACTGGCAACGATCACGGAGGAACTCCGCAACGAGTACTGCATTGCGCTGGAGGGGGAGGTGAGGGCCCGGCCCGGCGACATGCTGAACGCTGAAATGCCCACCGGGGAGATTGAAGTGGTGATCCGCCGCATCCTTATCCTGAACCGTTCCGGGGTACTGCCATTCCAGATTGAAGAGGAGAGCAAGGCCGGCGAGGATCTCAGGCTGAAGTACCGTTACCTGGATCTCCGGTCTTTTTCGATGCAGCAGAAGATCCGCCTCCGCAGTGATGTTACTTTTGCGGTGCGTGAATGGATGACGTCCCAGGGTTTCTACGAGATTGAAACGCCTACGTTTATCAAATCGACTCCGGAAGGCGCACGGGACTATCTTGTTCCTTCCCGGCTTTATCCGGGGCATTTCTATGCCCTGCCCCAGTCGCCGCAGCTCTACAAACAGATACTCATGGTTTCCGGCTTTGACAAATACTTCCAGATTGCCCGCTGTTACCGGGACGAAGACGCACGGGGGGACAGGCAGCCTGAGTTTACCCAGATCGATATTGAAATGAGTTTTGTAGACAGGGAAGATATTCTGAAGATGACGGAGAGCCTTCTCTCCCATGTGTTCAAAAAATGTCTGGACTTTGATCTGCCCGCCTGTTTCCGCCGTTTGACCTTTGAAGAAGCGCAGGAACGCTACGGGACGGACAAGCCCGATCTCCGTTTTGGCATGGAGATGCAGGACTTTGCCCCCTTTGTTGAACGGTGCAGTTTCCAGGCCTTTAAGGACGCGCTCGCCTCGGGCGAAGCCGAAAAGCGGAACGCGGCGGAACGCGGCGTAATACTTCCCGGCGGCGGAGTAAAGGCCCTCCTTGTAAAGGGCAAGGCGAAAAACGGTGAAACCGTTTCTTATTCCCGCAAGCAGATCGAGGAGCTTGAAGAGGCCGCAAAGATCTACAAGGCAAAGGGCATGGCCTGGATGAAGGTTGCAGGCGTTCCCGGTGCGCCGGTTCTGGAGGGAGGGGTTTCAAAATTCTTTGCCGATGAAGCGGGTTCTCCTGCCAATGGGAAACTTGCCAACGATATTGTCACTTCCATGGGCGCCGAAACCGGAGATCTTATACTCATCGCGGCGGACAGTAAACGAAAGATTGCCAACACCGCCTTGGGGGCTGTGCGAAGCAAGCTTGGCAGGGATCTTGGGCTCAACATCGCGGACGCCGAAGGCAAAATCCCGGGAGGAGGTTCCCGCTTTGAATTCTGCTGGATAGTGGACTTTCCCATGTTTGAATTTAACGAAGATGAAAACCGCTGGGAGGCGGCTCACCACATGTTCACCTGGCCGCAGGAACAGTACCATGAAACCATGGAACGGGATCCCGGTTCCGTGAAGGGGGATCTCTACGATCTTGTGCTCAACGGTTTTGAACTGGCTTCCGGTTCCGTCAGGATTCATGATCCCGAATTGCAGAAGAAGGTTTTCAGGATCGTGGGTTTTGATCCTGAGGAGGCGGAGGAGAAATTTGGCTTTCTTACCGAAGCCTTCCGCTACGGGGCTCCGCCTCACGGCGGCATTGCTCCCGGACTTGACCGCCTTGTCATGCTCATGGCGGGGGAGAGTTCGATCCGCGAGGTTATCGCCTTCCCCAAGAATTCCTTCGCCCAGGGTTTGATGGATGACAGTCCTTCCATGGTAAGCGATAAACAGCTCAAGGAACTGCGCCTGCAGGTCAGGGAATGACGAAGGAAGTGCAATGAAGGATCTGATGGATCTCTTTGTTACCTTTTTCCGGATCGGCATCATGACCTTTGGCGGCGGCTATGCCATGATTCCCGTGGTTGAACGGGAGCTGATCAAGAGAAAAAACTGGCTCGCTATGGAAGAGGTGATGGATTACTATACCATAGCGCAGATCACCCCCGGTGTTATCGCAGTAAATCTGTCAACCTTTGTCGGCGCCAAACGCGGGGGCATTCCGGGAGGCATTGCCGCTACCGTGGGCTTTATTTTCCCCGGTGTTACCTTTATGATCCTTGTGTCCATTTTTATCCGGCACTTTGCCGAATACCCTGTAGTGCGGCATGCTTTTGCCGGTATCCGCCTTGCAGTCTGCGCTCTTATCCTTGATACGGTGTTGAAGCTTTTCAAGGGAGTTTTTACGGGGAGGGTTTCGGTTGCAATTTTTATCATCGCACTGGGACTGTCGGCCTTTGTTTCCGCCTCTCCTGTGCTGATCATTCTTGCCGCAGGGCTTGCAGGTTTTTTTCTTAAACCGCCGGCAAAGAAGGCTTCGTGAATCCCCTTCTTCTCTTTGCGGAATTCTTCAAGATCGGCCTCTTCTCCGTGGGGGGAGGACTGGCAACCCTGCCGTTTCTCTTCCATCTGGCGGACACATACGGCTGGCTTACACGGGAAAAGGTGGGGGATATTCTTGCCGCGGCCCAGTCCTCTCCGGGCGCCATAGGGATCAATATGGGCGCCCAGACCGGTTTTCAGGCCCTGGGGATTGCAGGTTCAATCATTGCCGCGCTGGGCATGGTGGTTCCTTCGATTGTTATCATTCTTGGCGCCGCGAAATTCCTAAAGGTTTTTAAGGAAAACAGTATTGTTGCTGCAGTATTTGGGGGATTGAGGCCCGCTGCCGCAGGACTTCTGGCGGCGGCAGCCTTCGGCGCCTGGAAACTGGCTCTCTACAATCCTGAATGGCAGGAATGGTACACAATACTCCGCCGGAAGGAGTGTCTTCTCTGCGCCGGGATCTTCATCGCCCTGCGGAAACTGAAATTCCATCCGGTTGTCTACATAGCCCTGGGAGGAGCGGCAGGCATCATGCTGGGTCTTTAGGGAGAAAGTGTTTCATTAGAAGGTCTTTTTTGTCCTCCGGAAGGGGAGTGCTCTTTTCCGCATTGAAGTCGTAGTGAACCACCACGGCCCTGCCCTTTACGCAGAGCCTTCCCTGCTGCCATGCCTCATGGTAGATGGTAAAACTCTTGTTCCCGATGCGGCTTACCCAACTGCGAATCTCCACATCATGCTGAAAGTAGAGCTGATCCACGAAGTCATAGTCCGTATGGGCCATGATGAGGGGGAAGGTCTCCCGCTTGAGGCTCATCTCCTGATCAAAGATCTTGAACAGGGGGTTCCTGGCCAATTCAAACCAGACCGCAGGCACGGTGTTATTGATATGTCCCAGGATGTCCATGTCCCCAAAGCGGGGTGTAACAATAATACTAAACATCTTTCAAACCTCGTATAGCTTTTCCGGACAGTCAAGTTCAGGCTATAGTCTTCTTCAGGAATTCGAGGATCAGTTCCTTTACTTCAGTTTGCAGAAACGCTGTATCGGCATGATCCGCCCCTTCAATGATGTACATGTCAACGGGAACGCGCTCTTTTTCCAGAGCCTCGTAGAGCAGTTCCCCCTGACTTAGCGGCACAAGACCATCGCTGTTTCCGTGGAGGATCAGGAATGGCGGCGCGTCGGGCTTTACCAGTTTTGTAAGGTCGGCATAGTTTGCAATGTCATGGGGTACGATGAGTTTTTCAGGGCTAATAACCATCTCCGCCATCCGTGTGGGAGGGTACCAGGGAACGGCGGCCTGTACTTCGCTTGAGTAGTCCTCATGGCCTCCGGTATCGTAGTCTTTGTCCTTTCCGGTCAGGGCGCAGAAGGCGCCGAGATAGCCGCCGGCCGATTCACCCATGACGGCAATCCGCTGGGGATCGATGCCGAACTCCGCCGCATGGGCTCTCATATAACGGATCGCCAGTTTTATATCCCCGGCGTTTTCCGGATAGCGGCTGCGGTATGAAGTGCTGTAATCCACACTTGCGACGGCATAGCCCCGCCTGGCAAACCAGACGAGTTCAGGGATCCAAACATTGCGATCCATTTCGATAAAAGCGCCGCCGCAGAGCCACACGATGAGGGGCAGGGGACGGTTCATTCCCCTGTCCGAAGAACGGGGCCGCATAAAGCTGAGATACAGCGGAGTGTAGGTTAATTCACCCCATGCCTTCCGCTGTCCATACACGATCTGTGCGGCCAGGGCAAGCGCAGGATCTTTCAATGCAACAGTAATTGTTTTCTTCATGATCTACTCCTTTAAAATTAATAAAATTGTTCGGAAACTTCAGTTTTCCGAAGAAGTCCAAGGAAACGCTGATTAAATGATACCAATCAGTACTACCCTAATATTTTTGGTTTGCGTATTCTACCCATCCACCGGCTTCGACCAGGGCTCTTTCAAAACCTTCAAGTTTGAAGGGAATAGATTTCTCTTTACCCTCGGCCTTGAAATGCAGGATCGTCTTTTGGGTATCCACATTCAGAACAGTTTCTTCCCCGGCAAAATTCCGGAAAAGTTCATCCAGGATCTCTTTGGGCAGTTCGCAGGCTATCATACCGCAGTTGTACATGTTCTGTCTGAAGATCCTTGCAAAACTTTCGGCAATGACAATGTTTATACCGTTTACCTCCAGAGCCCAGGGAGCGTGTTCCCTGGAACTGCCGCAGCCGAAGTTTGCCCTGCTCAGCAGCGCCCCCTTTCCGGCTATGTCCTTTCCGCCTTTAAAGGCGGGCAGCCCGAGATCTTCCAGCAGTCTGGGTTTCAGGGCTTCCCTGTTGCTCTCGTTGAGGTACCTTGCCGGGATTATTTCATCAGTATTAATATCGTTTCTGTCCAGAAACAGAACCTTTCCTCCGAATGTCTTCATTGCAGATCCTCCGCTCTTGCGATTGTACCGGCAACTGCCGTTGCCGCTGCGCTGGCGGGGCTCATCAGGTGAACCATGCCCCCCTTGCCCATGCGGCCCCAGAAGTTCCGGTTGGTGGTGGAGGCGCAGACTTCCCCGGCGGCGATAACGCCGTTACTCATCCCCAGACATGCGCCGCAGCTGGGATTGCTTACACAGAATCCCGAATCCAGAAAAATTTTTATAAGTCCCTCTTCCATGGCCTTGACATACACATCCTGAGTTGCCGGGACGAGAATTCCCCGCAGATGAACGGCAATCTTTCTGTTTTTCAAAACCTCCGCGGCGGCCCGCAGATCTTCAATGCGTCCGTTGGTACAGGAACCGATATAGACCTGATCCACCTTTGTTCCCTTTAAGTTCCGGATCGGCTTTACCTGATCGGGCTTGTACTCCACCGTTGCCAGCGGTTCCAGGGAAGAACATTCAATGTCAACGACACCCGAGTATACCGCGTCCTCATCACTGCACCACTGTGTAAAACCGGCCAGAGCTTCTTCTTTTGAGGCGTACTTTTTCTGTCCATCGTTACCTTCCCTCAGGTACTTCCACAGATAGTCAACAGTAACCATGTCGGGCATGCAGACGCCGCTGGTAGCCCCCGCTTCAACAGCCATATTGCAGATCGTCATGCGGCCTTCCATGCTCATCTCTTCTGCGGCTTTCCCCCGGAACTCCATCACCTTGCCGGTGGCGCCGGCCACACCGGTTTTTGCAATCACCGCAAGGATAAGATCCTTGGGATAGACCCCCGCAGGCAGCGAGCCTTTAAGATCTATTTTGAGAGTTTCCGGTTTTCTGAAGGCGCAGACACCTTTTAGTATGCCTACTTCCAGATCTGTGGTGCCGACCCCGGCGGCGAAGGCCCCGAAGGCCCCGTAGGTACAGGTGTGGCTGTCCCCCATGATCACCGTAAAACCGGGACGCACAAAGCCTTTCTCCGGAAAGATCGCATGACACACACCGTTTCTGCCCACATCAAAGAAGTCCTTAATGTTGTGCCTTCTTGCCCAGTCCCGCAGAATTTTTCCCTGTTCCGCGGTGGCAGAATCCTTGGCAGGACTCACATGATCGATGACCGCCTTGATCTTTTCCGCATCAAAGACCCTGTCAAGATTTTTTGACACAAGATCGTTGATGGCGGCAGGAGTGGTAATCTCGTGACAGAATACACGGTCAAGCTTTAATACCCAGGTATCCCCAAAAGGTCTGTCCACCGTATGGGTGTCAAAGATCTTCTCCGCTAATGTCTTTCCCATAAAACCCTCTTTTTAAAAATACATGTTTCACAGCCGGAAAACCGAAGATTCCCCGGCGGGAAACTGCAGGACTTGTGAGAAACCAAGCGGGCTCTCGAACAAGCCTGGTGAATGATCCCCTTTGGAGGGGGTAATGATCCGGAAGACCCTGAGTACGGAACGATCCCGGTTGGCAAGCGTATGGGGGCAGTCCACCCGGAAACTTCCCGGATTTTTTCGCCAAACCGGTATGTTGTTCCCTCTTTAATAATTCTTAAACGAGGCCGTTTCAAAACTGTTTTGAAACGATAACCTTAGATTTAAAGGGAAAAAACGGATGACCGCTTTTTTCCGGGAGCCTGTTCAAAACCAACCGGGTTTTGAACAGGCTCAAGTGAATGCAGTATATGTTAAGTTATATGGAAGCATCAAGGGCCGGACTCCCCCATGGGAATATTTTTCCGGTCAAAATCGAAGAAGTCCGGGGAAACTCAAGAGCTTTGACGGGCTGTTCCGGACAAGGCCGAACCGGTCATGGATTACAAGGGCAAGGAGGGCGCCGGAAGCCCGGCCGCATTTGCCGGGAATACGCTTCAAAACGCCGCTGTCTTTGGAATCAATAGGATAGGTTCACCGCCGCTTAACCTTTGATACCGGTCATGGTAATGTCTGCAGCAAAACTGCGATTAGCAATGGCCCTTCCCAATATCGAATACATAGTAAAAATAATACAGAAAATCCCAATAACCGGAGTGCCATAATCCGTTAGGACAAGGAGGCCTTTTTGTCCTGTTACCACGTAAAAAATTTTTAACAGACCTTTTTCCCTTTTAAACAGTGTTTCAATATAAACGATATTGCCAGACTTGAAACAGACTCTGACCGGACGAACAAAGAACATTTTCATAATCGTACAGAGGTTCTGTTTATAGATGAAGGAAATGGGCATATCATGCCGGTTAGCAGACATTACAGGATCTGTACCTTACCGAAGATATCAATGCCGAATCAATTGCCCGGGAGCTCTATATGAGCCGGCACACTCTGTACCGAATTTTTAATAAGAGTACCGGCAGATCGGTGAAGAGCTTACATTAACTGGAAACGGAAAGATCCGGCCGAAGAATTATCCGATCCGGAAATGGACGGCTTGAGGATATTACCTACAAGGCAGGTTATAAAGAGTATAGCTATTTCTTCACCATGTTTAAGAATTCGGCCGGCGTCTGTCCAGGCGGTTATCGCACCTGTATTGCCGGCAACTGAACGTTAAACCCTCCGCATTTTCCCATCTGTTTGATCAGCGCGGAAAGATCCCGGCTTAACGGGGCCGACAGCCGTAAGGTTTCTGCATACAACTTTGTTTTGTGTTCGATTGAATTTTCAGGGCCGTCCTCTCCCCGAACGTGGTCAGCAGTATTACTGCCGGAAACCGGCAGTATGAGTTCTGCTGCGTGGAGGCCCGGCCGTTCAAGGAGGGGCCGTTCACTGTAGGGATCCCCCCGCCAGCCCTGTTTTATACTGGAAAGGAATACCGGTTTCCCGTTGCCGTAGAGGGGGTCGGAGGCTACAGGATACCCCAGGGCCGCCAGGTGAACGCGGATCTGGTGGGTTCTGCCGGTTTCGGGAAAGGCTTCTACCACGCTGTAGTTTCCGGCGCTGCCCAAAAGCCTGAAGCGGGTCAGGGATTTTTTTCCCTGGTATCTGTCGATGATGGTAAGATGCTTCTTGTTTCCGTTGGGGAAGAGGGGCAGGTCGCAGGTTTCTTCCTTCCACAACGGTCTTCCGCAGATGACGGCAATGTAGCGTTTGTACACTTCCCGGCTTTCAAAGGCCCCCGAAAGCCGCCGGTGGGTCTCCCCATCTTTGGCAAAAACCACAATGCCCGATGTATCCCGGTCGATCCTGTGAACCGTATAGATTCTCTCGTTTCCTTCGTTGTTCCTCCCGGTAAGAAACGCCTCCAAAAGCCTGTCCAGCCTTTCTTTTCCCTCATCCCAGCGGTCTCCTCCCACGGCTACCCCTACAGCCTTGTTTACCGCCAGGATATGCCGATCTTCATGGATGATTGAAAAAGCCGCCTTTTGTTTCATGCTTTATCCTAGCTTTTTTTCCCGGATTTTCCCAGAGCCTTGAGCTTGTTTCAAAATTATGATCCTGCCGGATCACCGGGTTCTGGAACATCCTCAAGTATTACAAACCCACACTTTTTGTCATTTTACTTGCAAGATATGAGTTTTACGGTATAATTAGTGTCTGTCCACAAAGCCGGTTACTTTGCGGACAGACCATTTCAAGGAAGTTTGTCCATAACGTGTCTACATTATGGACAAACTCTAATTAGAACCAGTCTATACTGAGGTATTCCCAATAGAGGCTGTTCCAAAACCGTGCGTATTAGCGCACAGTCAATTAGTTTTGGAACAGGCTCAATTGACAGACATAAACACGGAGGAGAAAAGGTGGCGGAAATAAAGACAGTTATCGAATTGCTCCACAGGGGGGTAAAAAAATACGGCAATGCTCCCTATCTGGGAGGGAAAACAGGGGATATCTGGCAGACCATAAGTTTCAAGGAGGCGGACAGGCTGTCTTCCGCCTTTGCCCTTTCCCTTTTGCGGATGAACTATAAAAAGGGAGATACCATCTCCATTCTGGCGGAGGGCCGGCCTTCCTGGGTTATCTCCGAATTCGGACTTCTCAAGGCAGGCTGCATTTCCGTGCCTCTTTCCACCAAACTTTCCAGGGAGGAACTGGTTTTCCGGCTGGAACATTCCGAATCCAGGGCTCTTCTGGTTTCGGAGAATTACCTCCAGAGGGGAGCGGAGGCATTGGGTGCGTCAAGTTCCCTCGTTCTTGTCTGTATCTCGCCCAGGAATACCCATACCGAAGAGCTTGCCAGGAATTTTTCTTTTCATGAAGGGAAGAATCTCTTCTATTATGACGAACTGATTAGCCAGGGGAAGTATCTTCTCGATGCCGCCGGAGGGGAAGGGCCGGAACTGCGCATCAGTCTTGATGAACTTGAAGATACGATCTCTCCCGATGATACGGTGACGATCTCGTATACCAGCGGGACTACCGGCAGCCCTAAGGGGATCATGCTGAGCCATCGGAGCTATCTGCACAATACCTTCAATGCGGCGGAGACGGTTTATGTCTCTCATGGCTGGAAGTCCCTCATCATGCTGCCTCTGGATCATTCTTTTGCCCATACGGTAGGGATCTACATATTCCTCTACCAGGGGCTTGCCATGTACTTTCCGGATTCCGAAGGAGGCCCTCTGGCTGCGCTCCGGAATCTGCCGTCTAATCTGCAGGAAGTTAATCCCGATTTCCTGCTTACCGTTCCGGCGCTTACGGGCAACTTTATGAAGAAGATGATCCAGAGCGTTCACGCCAAAGGGAAACTTATCTTTTTTCTCTTCAATGCAGGACTCAGGGCCGGTATAAAATATGCGGGAAACGGTTTTGATAAACCGGGGCCCTGGCGCCGGTTCAGCACATTTTTACCCAGGATTCTTGCCGGCATTCTTATTTTCCCCAAACTCCGTGCTTTCTTCGGCAAGGATATCAAGTTCTGTGTCGGCGGCGGCGCGCTGCTGGAGATCAGGCAGCAGGAATTTTTCAATGCAATCGGGGTGCCGGTGTACCAGGGCTACGGCCTTACGGAAAACGCTCCCATCATCTCCGCCAACTCGGAGATCCGGCACAAATTCGGTACTTCGGGGAATATCATTCCCGATTTGGAAGTGCGGATCATGAAGGACGGGAAAGAATGTTCCACCGGCCAGATTGGGGAGATTGTAACCCGGGGCGGTTCTGTGATGAAGGGCTACTTCAAGAATCCTGAGGCTACCGCAGAAACGCTGCGGGACGGCCGGCTCTGGTCGGGGGATCTGGGTTACAAAGATGAGGACGGTTTCCTTGTGGTAACCGGCCGGGAGAAGGCCCTGCTCATCTCCGCCGACGGAGAAAAGTACAGTCCGGAAATTATCGAAGAGGCGGTGATCAACACTTCCCGTTTTGTCAATCAGATCATGGTCTATAATGAGCAATGCAAATTTACCGGGGCTCTTGTCACGCTGAATAGTGCAGAACTCAGGACTGCGGCGGAAAAGGCCGGCATTGTCTTAGGCGGCGCCGGCGGAACGGCGCTTTCAGATGATGATCTTGACCGGATCATCGAGCTTATCCGGGAAGATCTCATTGCCTTCCAGTACCTGTCCGGCTACAAGGTCATTCCTCCCCAGTGGCGGCCCGTTTCCTTCGTCGTCATCCCAGGTGTCTTTGACGAGAGTAACGGTCTGATTAATTCCACCATGAAACTGGTACGTCACAGGGTACGAGACTTCTACCGCACCCGTATCGAAGAGATGTATCAGGGCATTGCAGAGCCCCGCAACCCGGGCAACCGCGCCGTTCTGCGGGAACTGCTCAATTAGGAGCCGCGCACATGGAGCATTTCTTCCGCCGCGTCAAGCCATTCCATGAAGGCCCGCCCGCCCTTCGCCGTAAGCGAGTATATCTTTTTATTCGGTTTATCCGTCTGAACTACCCTTTCCGAATTGAGCCGGCCCGTTTTTTCCATGGCCTTTAGGTCGCGGTAAATTTGGCCGGCCTTTCCCTGCCGGAAAAACGCAAGAGAATCGAGGCTGTTCCAGAATTATAATCCTGCCGGATCACCGGATTTTGGGACAACTCCATTGTAATTTCTCAAAAATTTTGTTATTATACTGCTATGTTAAATGTACAGAATGTAACCAAAATCTATGGGGCACGGAAAGTTCTGGACAATATCAGCTTTTCCGTGGGGGATCATGAGATCCTCGGTTTCCTGGGGCCCAATGGAGCGGGAAAATCCACCACCATGAACATTATCGCCGGATACACTTCCTCCAATAAGGGAACGGTTACGGTGAACGGCAGGGAGATCCTTGAAGACCCGATGGGCTGTAAGAGGCAGATCGGCTATCTTCCCGAACGGCCTCCCCTCTACCCGGACATGACGGTGCAATCTTACCTCTCCTTCATGTATGATCTTAAAAAAATCAAACTGAACAAGAGAGAACACATCACGGATCTCTGCGATTCGGTCGGCATCGGTCATGTAAGAAACAGAATCATCAAGAACCTCTCCAGGGGCTATCAGCAGCGGGTGGGAGTGGCCCAGGCCATGCTGGGGAACCCCGGCCTCCTTATCCTGGATGAGCCCACGGTAGGCCTTGACCCCAAGCAGATTCTGGAAGTGAGGGAACTTATCCGGAAGCTGGGAGAACGTTGCGCGGTGATTTTTTCTTCCCATATATTGCAGGAGATCCAGACGGTCTGCGAGCGGATCATCATCATCAATGACGGTTTGCTTATTGCCGACGGCAGTCCCCAAGAACTTGCGGCCAAGACCAGCAGGGACAACAGGCTTGTCCTCTGTGCGGAGGCCCCCCGGGAAGAACTGCTGCCCCTTCTGCAGGGTCTTTCCGGTATCGTGTCTGTGGAAGTTCTGCAGGAAGCGGAGAGCGGCGCCTGGGAGTACGGCATTGAAACCGGGAAAGCCGATCCCCGCCGGGAGATCTTTGCCCTGCTCTCGGGGAAAAAATGGCCTCTGCTTTCCCTCAGAAAAACCGGCATGACCCTTGAGGATGTATTCTTAAGGCTTACCGCCGGGGACAGCGCGGCAATCAGCGCCCTTGCCGGGAATGAAAAGCCGGCGGAAGACCCTGCCGCAGAGGGCGGAGCCGGGGAGGAGGTTGAATAATGCAGGCCATTATAAAGCGGGAACTTTCCGCCTACTTTACGTCCCCGATCGGCTATGTGTATCTGGCCGTGGTGTGGTTTTTTTCCGGTTTCTTCTTTTTTACCGGTTCCTTGATGAGTAACAGCTCATCCCTTAACCCGGTGTTTTCCGGACTTCTTACCATTGTTACCATTCTGACTCCTCTTTTAACCATGAGGCTCATGACCGAAGACAAGCGGCACAAAACCGATCAGGCCCTGCTCACCGCTCCCATAAGCCTTGCCGCCATTGTGGCGGGTAAATTTCTCGCCGCGGCGATTATCTTCACCATGGGGATCAGCATCACCCTGGTCTACGCGGCGGCCTTGAGTTTTATGGCCCGCATGAGTTGGGCGATGATCTGGGGTAACTACATCGCTCTGCTGCTTCTGGGTTTTTCATTCCTTTCCATCGGGCAGTTCATCTCTTCCCTGACGGAAAACCAGGCAATCGCCGCCATCGGCGGATTCACCGCCATGATGGGAGTATTTGTGCTGGAGTTCCTTCCCCAGAATATCGGCAACCAGAGAATAGCGGCGGCTGTACGGGCCCTGTCCTTTATCAGCCGTTATGAGCCGATCAGTTCCGGAATAATGGCTCTCAGCAGCCTTTTTTACTTTATCAGTGTCTGCGGGATCTTTCTCTTTTTGACCGCCCGGGTGCTGGAAAAACGGCGCTGGTCATAGGAGGCAGGTATGATACAGAATCCTTTGAAGAGCCGGAAGCTTCGTTTCGGTGCAGTAGCCGCCGTCATTACGGTGGTAGTAATAGTGTTTATTGTGCTTCTTAACGTAGTGGTTACAGCCCTCTTCAAGAAGTTCCCCCTCAATATCGATCTTACGGAGAATCAGATCTTCCAGATCAGCGATGACACAAAGAGATACCTTTCGGACTTGAATGCCGATGTGGATATCTATGTGCTCAATACCGAAGACAGTTTCACCGCCACTGTGCCTTCCGGCTACTATGTACAAGCAAACGAGGTTATCCGGAAGTATGCCCAGCTTTCCGGCCGGGTACGGCTTTCCTATGTGGATTTGCTGCGGAATCCGGATTTTGCATCCCGTTATCCCGGACAGGATCTGGAACTCAACGACATACTTGTTACCGGTAGAACGAAAAGCCGGGTATTGAAATATACGGATCTTTTCAATATCCGTACCCAATACTTCCAGAGCTATGTAGTCTCTTCCAAGGCTGAACAGGCCATGACCAGTGCAATACTCGCGGTAAGCTCCGACACGGTAATTACCGCATCGGTGTTGAGCGGCTACGGGGAGGATGATATAAGCGCCTTTACCGATCTTCTGGCGCTTAACAACTGGGAAGTGGTAACCCAGAACCTCATGACCGAGACCATCCTGCCCCAGGCCCAGGTATTGATCCTCTCCGCTCCTTCCAGGGATATTGTCGTGGAAGATCTCAAGAAACTGGACGCCTTCCTTGATGAAGGGAATAACCGTGTCCTCTTCTATCTGGCTTCGGCGGAGCAGCCTCCCTTGCCAAATCTTGCAGCCTTCCTTGCCGAATGGGGCATTGAGGTGGAGCCCGGCGTCGTCTTTGAATCGGACCAAAACCTGGTTATAAATAATTCCCCCTTTATGGGTTTGCTGGAATACGCCGAAGAAGAATACTCCAGGAGCCAGGCGGCTCAGGGCATTTTCCCGATTGTTCCCCAGTCACGGCCATTGAGAGCCCTCTTTGACGCCGCCCGTTACCGGCGGGTAAAAATTCTGCTCCGTTATTCGGCCAGCGCCGGCATACGGCCTTCCGATGCGGGGATTGACTGGGAACCGAATCTTAACGCCCTCGAAGGCAATGTTCCGGCTCTGCTTCTTTCGACCCAGACCAGGAACAATGCATCAGGCGCCCTGGTGAGCAATCATTTGCTGGTTGCAGGTTCCTCTCTGACATTGAACAGGAGCATTCTGGGAAGTCCCAACCTCTCCAATTCAGGCTACTTCCTCGATATCCTGGGAACCCTGGCCGGGAAGACGGACAGTATCTATATCATGGACAAGAGCCTCGGTATGAATCAGTTGGGAACAAGCACTGGGCGGAATCTCCTTCTGGGAGCGATTTTTGTGGTATTGCTGCCTCTGGCTGTGCTCATCGCGGGGATAGTAGTCTGGCTCAGGCGGCGGCATAAGTAAGAGGTT
>JAITLC010000134.1 GCA_031278095.1 Treponema sp. | reverse complement strand
GGGGGTAATTCATTGCTTCATAAGGAATTATGTTTTCCATAAAGCTATCAAAGAATGTTAAACCCTGAAACAACAAGCTCAACCCCCCTTACAAAGACTGATTTACCGCTACTATACGATAAACACTCAGCCGTGTCAATAAAAATTCACCAAATACTGAAATTTCAACCAAATCTTGTTCACTTT
Organism: Treponema sp.; assembly: GCA_031278095.1. Classification (GTDB taxonomy): domain Bacteria; phylum Spirochaetota; class Spirochaetia; order Treponematales; family Breznakiellaceae; genus JAIRNJ01. Next base: position 13,881 of record JAITLC010000134.1, on the reverse strand, counting down.
CAATTCTTATAGGACATTTGTATCATATCCAGTTTTTATGCGCACTGTCAAGGAAAATTTTCAAAGTTTTCTCCTTTGAGTATCCCTTCCACCGGTGTAACCCCTAAGACCGGCCCGCCGGCCGGTTCCTCAGCATGGAGCCGGAAAACGCTTCCAGGGACGCGCCCTGACCGGGGACACGCCGTTAGGGCTGCGGCCTTCGTTCCGCGGACTCTCAGCCAAGGGTCTTTCTTACCGCATTGTATACATGCCCCGCTCCAAGCCCGTATGTTTCAAGCAGTTCCCCGTAGCTGCGGGCGGAAGTACCAAAGATATCATCAATGGCAACCTGGGCAAAGGCGGGCGGCCTGCCGTCAAAATTTCCCTCGCCGTAGAGAATTGCCGCAATTGCGCCGCCGAGACCTCCTGTTTTTACCTGCTCTTCCGCGGTAACAACAGCCCGCTTGCCTGCCGCGTATTTAAGCACCTCTTCGCCGCGCAGAGGCTTTAAGGTACTCACATTGAGCACCTGAACACCGACGCCCTCTTTCTCAAGCCGCTCAGCGGCTTCCATGGCCTTACTTACCATCACCCCGGTGGCAAAAATTGCAGCATCCGCGGAAAACTCCGTGTTCTGTCCGCTTGAATTTTCAAGCGTGGCGGAATCGCCGCCGCCAACCGGATATATCCTGCCAATCTCGTAATCTCCCTCCGCGGGGCTGAACACGGGAAGGTCGTTCCGGTTGATACGGATATACACAGGCCCCTGATATGCTGTCATGGCCCTTACCATTTTTTTAACTTCGTTGGCGTCGCAGGGATTAAGAATAGTCATGCCGGGAATGCTGCGGATAATGTTTGCGTCTTCCACAGACTGGTGAGTCTTGCCGTCGCCAAAGTCGGAAAGCCCGCAGCTTGAACCGCAGATCTTTACATTGGCGCCGGGAATTGCGGCGGAACAGCGGATCTGGTCATAGGCCCGGCCCGCGGCAAAGACGGCAAACGTACCGGTAAAGGCAATCTTCCCCGCCAGTGCAAGACCTGCAGCGGTAGAAGTCATACTCTGTTCGGCAATACCCATCTCAAAGTAACGTTCGGGGTAGGCATCCTTAAAGAGACAACTCATGGTGGACTTCCCGAGGTCTGCCTCAAGTACCACAATATTACTGTTGGTTTTCCCCTCGGCAACCAGAGCTTCCCCGTAAGCTGTACGCAGAGAAACAAGTTTCGGCTTCATCGTTTCCATATCAGGCCCCCTTTCCGGCATGAGCGTCAAGCTCGGCCAGCGCCTTGTTGTATGTTGCCTCGTCCAGAATGCCGTTATGGTAGGCGGCGTTCCCCTCGGCAAAACTGAAACCCTTGCCCTTGACGGTATCAAGAACGATCATGGAAGGCTTACCCTTTACCGTCTTTGCCTTTTCGACGGCGGCAATGATCTCTTCAATATTATGCCCGTTCACCACCTGCACATCCCAGCCGAACGCGGCCCACTTTTTATCAAGATCGGGATTATTGAAAACATCCTCTACCGGCCCCGTAGCCTGCACCTTGTTCCAGTCCAGAAAAGCAGTAAGATTGTCAAGCTTAAAATTGGGAGCCGCCATGGCGGCCTCCCAGATCTGCCCCTCGGCCTGCTCTCCGTCGCCTGTAACCACATAGACCCGTGCGGGACTTTTATCCAGCCGGAGCGCCAGAGCCATACCCACCCCGATTGAAAGCCCCTGCCCCAGCGAACCTGTAACCGCCTCGATACCGGGAATGGAAAGATCCGGGTGTCCCTGCAAAAGGCCGTCAATGGCTTTTACACGCTTAAACTCCGATCTGTCAAAACAACCCTTCTCGCAGAGCGCCGCATACTGAATCAGCGCAGCGTGCCCCTTGGAGAGCAGCAGCCTGTCCCGTCCAGGGTCTCCAAGTTTCTCCCTGTCAAAATTCATAACATGGAAGTAAAGCGCGGCCAAAAGCTCCGCCAGGGAAGCAGATCCCCCCAGGTGCCCGGCCGTCCCGATGCCAATCATCTCCACCACATCCCGGCGAAGCGTGTCCGCCATGACATACAAATCCCCAAGAACGCTTTCAGAAATCAATTCAAGCCTCCATAATCCGCTGAATGAGCCCACTATACCATTTTTTGCTTTTATTAACCCACCTTACGCAGAAGACCACCGACCACACGGAAAAACACGGACTTTTTGATCGAAATTTCCGAATTTTGTCCGTGTTCGTCCGCTGCGTCCGTGGTTAATTCCTGTTTTTGCGTAACATGAGTAAATAACAGACTTGTCTGCGTAGTGGACTTATTCGACTTTGCGGTTAAAGATTTTCCTGTTTTATCTGTTTACGGGCATAAGCGGCTAACCGGATACGGGGGGGCGTACGTATCCTCCGTTTTGTATGCTCACAACTTGACCGGGAATTCGGGAAATGATTATAGGTGAGAACTTTGATGACTATCTTGATTTCGGTGAGGATGACGGGCTTACCATAACCGCAAGCCCGGAAACCGCCCGGCAGATGGAGGTACTTGCCAGAGAGGACATTGAAAAACGGCATGCGCCGGATTTGGCGGCCCTGCCGGAAGAAGCCCTGGACACGGGAATTACCCGCTACGGAGCCTACGGGAATCAGACGGAGATCAATATCCGGGGTTTTGACACGGAACGCATCGCTATTTTGATCGACGGGGTTCCGGCCAATTCGCCCCGTTCCGGGGAATTTGACGTAAATCAGATAGACCTTTCCAATGTTGAGCGTATCGAGGTTATCTACGGAGGTTCGGATACCAAGTACAATGTATCCGGCGCATTGGGCGGGGTTATCAACATTATTACCATAAAGAAACAGGAAAAGGGATTACGTATAGACGGCAGTATTTCTAACACGGGATACCTCCCCGGCAGTTACAACAGAAGGCGGAGTGGCGGCGATACGGGGGAAGCCCACCGGAGGATATCGTTGACACACAGATACTGCGCCTGTCCGCCGCGTATGGAGCGGAAACCTTCTCCTGGAAGGCTGCCTGGTTCGGCAACCGGGCGGCCAATCATTACCTCTATAGAGACTACTCAGGCTTTGCCCGGCGCAAGGAAAACAACGAGGTCTGGGACGCCGGCGCCGGTTTTTCCCTTACCCGGAACTTGCCGCAGGATGCAAGTCTTCTTGCTTCCGCCGATCTGTACTATGCCGATAAGAATTATCCGGTAACCGGAACCGCTCAGGGTCAAGCCAGGGAATATGATTTTTCCGTTAAGCCGAATCTCATGCTCAATATGCCCCGTGCCTTCCATGACGATCTTTCCGCCGAGGCCTCCTTAAGCTATACCTGGGCCGATATGCGTTATGGAGAGGTTTCCCGCAGTAACGATCACTACATCACGGGGATTAACCGTTGGAACTGGTACCCGGCGGAAAAGCTTACGTTTCGCTCCGGCCTTGACTGGCGTTTTATACATGTGGATTCCGCCGGGGACGGCTTAAGGAACGGGAACAACGGCGGCCTGTACGCCGCGGCGGAGTTTAAACCGCTAACAGCATTACTGTTTATCGCGTCGCTCAAGGGCGTTACCGACACAAGGCAGGGCGCTGCTGTCCTAAAGGCAGGCTTTGTGTGGCAGGCGGCGGACTGGTTTTCCCTGAAAAACAACTACTTCCGCAGCTTTAAGTTCCCCGACTTTGACGATCGTTTCTACCACAGCGCCGACGGCCTCTATGCCGGTAACCCGAACCTGAAACCCGAGGACGGCTGGGGCGCCGACCTTACCGGGGAATTCACATTTACCGGAGAGGAAACTCAGTCTCCCCCTTCGGAGGAAGGTTCCGGTACGCCGAAATTTATTCCTCATGCTCCGGCTTTCAGCGCCACTTCGACAGTGTATGTACAGTGGACTACAGATTCCATTCATTGGGTTAAACAGGGCATGCGGTGGAGTCCCGAAAATATTGGAACCGGCTGTTTTGCCGGTATGGACATACGCCCGGTTCTTGCCGTTCCCCTTTCCCTTTGGATCTTCGACAGAGTGAAATTCGGCCTTACCTATCAGTATCAGTTAAGCTGGCTTTTGAATGATGATTTGGACTTTTCAGACGCCCTGCGCATACCCTATATGCCCATGCATATTGTAGGCGCTTTAATCGATCTCTCCTGGAAAAGCGGCGCTCCGACAGCCGGATCCCTTTTGCTGTCGGCCCACTGGGAGAGTATCCGTTACGCCGATACCTTAAACCTCATGGAACCGGAGCCTTATTGCCTGGTCAATGTAACGGTGAATCAGGGTATCGGCAAAAACTTTAGTGCCTTTGCCGTGCTGCGTAATGCCCTCAATCAGCTTTATACGTCCTTTGCCGAATACCCCATGCCGGGGATCTCTCTGACACTGGGGGGACGGATTCAGATTACGAAGCCTAAAAACTGAATTAGCCTCAAGCCCAAACGGGAGGGGGTACGCAATTAACGGAAAAAGCGGTTGTTGGCGATAACGAAAAAAATCATCCGTCCCGTCGGATTATTCGGGCGACTATCCTGTTGCAATTGGATGAGAGTGATGAGACCAAAACAATGGCGGAACAGGAAGAAACAGCCGCACGATGGGGCTGCCGGGTTACCTTTCGTCTGGGCCGCTATGTCCCAGAGCCTATGTACAATCCTACATTATTGTAGTAAAATAACGGCAAATGGCGGATACATCTGAGAGTGGTTTCAACTATGAGGCGATTGAGGAGGAACGAAATGAATTTGAGCTCCTCTTTGACATTGCCAGGACATTTGACAGACATGTAGAGTTGCGGGAGGCTTTGGGGCCTCTCCTGGGTCTCCTGGAGAGCCGGGCCGGCCTTACCAGGGGCATGGTAACCCTTTTGGATCGGGGAACAGGACTGCTCCGGATTGAAGAGGCTCACGGCCTCAGTCCGGAAGAGAAGCGGCGGGGCGTTTACCGCCTGGGAGAGGGTCTCGTGGGCAGGGTTTTTGAGTCCGGCGCCCCGGTTTCCGTTCCCGATCTTTCCCTGGAGACACGCTTCCTCAACAGGGCAAAGAACCGCGCTATTAAGGATATGGAAGGTCTCTCCTATTACTGTGTTCCCATCCGGACGGCCGGGAGTACGGTAATCGCCTCCCGCGGAAATGTTATCGGTACCCTGAGCGCGGAACGGCGCATTGAAGAGGGCAATAAAGAAAGCAGAATGTCCAAAGACCGTTCTCTCCTGGAGAAAGCGGCGTCCATCATTGCCGATTCGGCCAAGCTGCGTGAAAGAATAATGGAAGAACAATTCCGTCTCCGGCAGCAGGACAGTGAAGGGAGTTTTCCCCGGCAGGGAACGGAGTCCCTTTCAAGCGGAGGAAGGATAGTCCCGGGCAGCGGGATCATCGGTTCCGATAAGGCCATGAGGGAAGTCTACGATATGCTCGGCCAGGTGGCGCCCAGCGACGCTTCGGTTCTCATAACCGGTGAAAGCGGAACGGGCAAGGAGCTGGTAGCCGTAGAGTGCCACCGTCTCTCCCGCCGGGCCGGCGCGGCCCTCATCAAGATTAACTGCGCCGCATTGCCCGAATCGATCATAGAAAGCGAACTGTTTGGGCATGAAAGGGGGGCCTTTACCGGCGCGGTCAGGGAGAGAAAAGGCCGTTTTGAGCTTGCCCATAAGGGAACGATATTTCTGGACGAAATCGGGGAACTGCCGTCCCAGATCCAGGTAAAACTCCTCCGTGTGCTTCAGGAACGGGAACTGGAACGGGTAGGGGGAACCGAAACGCTCAAGGTTGATGTCCGGCTCATTGCGGCTACCAACCGGAACCTTGAGGCCGAGGTCAAGGCGGGCCGTTTCCGGGAGGATCTTTACTACCGCCTCAATGTTTTCCCTCTGCATATTCCTCCTCTCCGGGAGCGAAAGAGCGACATCATGCTCCTGGCCGATTACTTTGCGGAAAAATATGCCGAACGGAACGGCAAACGCATAAAACGGATTTCAAGCCCTGCCATCGATCTTTTGACAAGTTATCGCTGGCCGGGTAATGTACGGGAACTGGAAAACTGTATCGAAAGGGCTGTGATCCTCTCCAACGACCAGGTTATTCACTCATACAACCTTCCCCCAAGCCTTCAGTCCGCCGTGTCCACCAATACGGAGCCTACCGCCACTCTCGATGCGGCTCTTTCCCGGCTGGAGAAGGAACTTATCATTGAGGCGATGAAGATAACCGATGGAAACATGGCCGCTGCAGCCCGCAATCTCGGCATCACGGAACGGCAAATGGGGCTCCGTGTCCGCCATTACGGCATCAACCGGAGACTCTACCGCATAACAAAAATGTAGGATTTTCAAGTTAGGCATACATTTTTGTAGGAAGTATTTCAGTATCCCGCTACATATCAAGGCACGGCAAAAGAAATTTCCGGGTGTAAAGCCGAACAAGTCTCATAAAAAAGACGAAAAAGAGTTATTTTCGTTACTTTTTTGATTTTCGCGACCCTGAGCTAAGAAATTCCCTCCAACTTGGCACGTTTATTGCTTAATTAATCAGGAAGATGAGGCTGTTCCAAAATCCGGTGATCCGGCAGGATCATAATCTTGGAACAAGCCCGGATAAAATGACTTTAGGAGGACAGAAACGTGCACAAGAAATTATTTGTTTTGGCAGTGCTGCTTCTGTGCGTAGGGGCAGTCAGCCTCTTCGCTCAGGAAAGCATTGAAGCCCTGGGATTCTCCCTGGACGTGGTGTGGCTCTTTATCGGAGCCATCCTGGTCTTTATCATGCAGGCCGGCTTTGCTTTGGTAGAGACGGGACTTACCCGGGCGAAGAACGCCACCAACATCACTATGAAGAACGTGATGGACTTCTGTTTCGGCGCCATAGTATATTGGGCACTGGGATGGGGATTCATGTACGGGAAGGACGCTCTGGGAGGTCTCATCGGAACCAGTGAATTCTTCCACAGTCCCATGGAAGTGAATATGGATAATGGGAACTTCTTTAAGAGTTGGTTCTTCCAGGTAGTGTTTGCCGCTACTGCGGCTACCATCGTGTCGGGCGCCATGGCGGAACGGACTCAGTTCAAGTCTTATCTTATCTATACCTGCTTTATTTCAGCCTTCATCTATCCCGTTTCCGGTCACTGGGCGTGGGGCGGCGGATGGCTTGCGGAATTGGGTTTCCACGATTTTGCCGGTTCCACAGTAGTCCACTCTGTGGGCGGCTGGGCGGCTTTCATGGGCGCCATTGTTCTCGGCCCCCGGCTTGGGAAGTACATCAGGGGCGCGGACGGAAAAGTCTCTGTCAAGGCTTTCCCCGGACACAACATTCCCTATGCGGCCCTGGGCGTTCTTCTGCTCTTCTTCGGATGGTTCGGCTTTAACGGCGCTTCTACGGGGATAGCGACCGTCGGTGAAGGCGGGATCTGGAGCGGCCTTAACATTGCCCGGGTCTCCGTGACTACAACATTGGCTGCTTCAGCCGGAGCGGCAGCGGCTCTTATCTTCTCCTGGATCTGGTTCAAAAAACCGGATGCTTCGATGACCCTTAACGGGCTTCTGGCCGGTCTCGTGGGCATCACCGCTCCCTGTGCGGTGGTTTCTGCGGGAGCCTCCGTTATTATCGGCCTCATCGCCGGCGTACTGGTAGTGCTTTCGGTAGAGTTTATTGACAAGATACTCAAGGTTGACGATCCTGTCGGCGCGGTTTCGGTTCACTGCGTATGCGGTATTTTCGGAACCCTTGCTGTCGGTATCTGGGCCAATGCTCCCGAAGACGGTCTGGTCGGTCTACTCCACGGCGGCGGGGCCGCCCAGCTCGGTAAACAGCTTATCGGTATCCTGGCAGTCGGCGCCTGGGCCGCCATAGTGAGCTTTATCCTCTTCATGGCCATCAAGGCAATCACAGGTCTCAGGGTAACGCCGAAGGAAGAAATGATGGGGCTGGATCTCTCCGAGCACAAGGCTGAAGCCTATGCCGGCTTCCAGATCTTTTCCAACATGTAAGGCAAGGAGGAAACAGAATGAAATTAATTATTGCGTATATTCAGCCTCATGCTTTGAATGAGGTCAAGCAGGAATTGTACAAAGCCGAAGTGTACAAGATGTCGGTAACCAATGCCATGGGCTGCGGTCAGCAGAAAGGCTACACCGAACAGTTCCGCGGCGTCGAAACTGAGGTTAACCTGCTCAAAAAAGTCCGGCTTGAAATTGCGGTGAATGACAATTTTGTAAAGCCTGCCGTGGATGCCATCATCAAAGGCGCCCGGTCAGGTGAAATCGGTGACGGGAAGATCTTTATTTTCCCCATTGAAGAATGTATCCGAATCAGAACCGGAGAAACCGGTTCAACTGCAATCGGATAACCGGACTTGTTCGAGAACCCGGTTGGTTCTTTTACAAGTCCTGCGGTTTCCCGCCGGGGCACTTTCGGTTCCCCGGTTGCGAAACATGTATTTTCAAGCGTTTGTTGGTGAAGCTTCGGTTCGATGGAAAGCTGAAGAGTTTCCCGACAACTCTGCCGTAAGGATTCTATTTCGGCCTGTAAGGGCCGCAAAAAAGGAAGGTAGGGACTGGTTTGTTTAAAGTTAGCTGAAAAGCGGCTTGCCGTTTTTTATCCGGTCCCAATGTAAAAAAACGCGGAAGCGGTACGGCCAAGAACTTCCTGGATTGGCTGTGCCGTTTCCCTATTTTGTGTCTGTCCATGAAGCCTGTTACTTTTTATGGATAGACTCTATTTACCGAATCCGGTTTCAGAGTTATTCTGGAATATATGAGGCTGTTTCAAAACTTAGTTTTTGGAACAAGCTTAATCTTATGATGAATTTTTTTGGAGGGTAATATGAGTATTGATTTTGTAAAAACACCGGTAGCCGAAATTTACGGTGTCAACTGTTTTTCCAATGCCGTTATGAAAGAGCGGCTGCCCAAAAATATTTACAAGGAAATTTTGGCGGTTCAGGCCGGCCAAAAGGAACTGGCCCTGGAAGTGGCGGAAGTTGTGGCTGCCTCCATGAGGGAATGGGCAATTGAAAAAGGCGCCAGCCATTATACCCACTGGTTTCAACCCCTTACCGGAATCACTGCGGAAAAGCACGACAGTTTTATTTCACCTGCCGGAGACGGCACTGTGCTCATGGAGTTTTCCGGCAAGGAACTGGTGAAGGGTGAACCCGACGCTTCAAGTTTCCCCTCCGGGGGCCTCCGGGCTACATTCGAAGCCCGCGGTTACACCGCCTGGGATGTGACAAGTCCCGCGTTTCTTAAACAGGATCCCAGCGGTACTACCCTCTGTATTCCCACCGCCTTTATCAGCTACTACGGTCAGGCCCTGGACAAAAAGACTCCGCTGCTCCGCGCGATGGAAGCCCTGAACAAACAGGCGTTGCGGGTGCTCAGAGCCCTTGGGAATACCAGCTCAAGCAGGGTGTATACTACCGTCGGCCCCGAGCAGGAATATTTTCTCATTGACAAAAAATACTACGACAAACGGCCCGATCTTATGCTTACCGGACGTACTGTTTTCGGCGTAGTCCCTGCCAAAGGTCAGGAGATGGAGGATCATTACTTCGGCGCCATCAAGGAAAAAGTAGCGGTATTCATGCGGGAACTCAACTACGAACTGTGGAAAGTCGGTATTCCCGCCAAAACTCAGCACAACGAAGTTGCCCCCAATCAGTTTGAAATTGCTCCTATCTATTCCAACACAACCGCCGCGGTAGACGCCAACCAGATGGTAATGGAAATGATCCGTTCCGTGGCCCGCCGTCACGGCATGGAAGGTCTGCTTCACGAAAAGCCTTTTGCCGGTGTAAACGGTTCAGGCAAGCACAATAACTGGTCGATGGCAACCGACGACGGTATCAATCTCTTCGAACCCGGTGATGATCCTGCCAGTAACGCACGGTTCCTGCTCTATGCCGCGGCGGTGGTGGAAGCGGTTGACCGTTATGCGTTGCTGCTCCGTTCTTCGGTAGCTACTTCTGCCAATGATCACAGGCTGGGCGCCAATGAGGCTCCTCCGGCCATTGTGTCGATCTTCTTCGGCGGCCCTCTTACTGAAATTCTCGACAACATCGCTGAAGGGAAATCCGGCGGCGGTTCCAAAGGCGGCGAATTGATCAAGCTAGGTGTTACAAGCCTTCCGGCCCTGCCCAAGGATGTTTCCGACCGGAACAGAACCAGCCCATTCGCCTTTACGGGGAACAAGTTTGAATTCCGTATGGTCGGTTCCTCTCAGTCCATTGCCACTCCGAATACCTACCTCAACCTTGCCGTTGCCCAGGTCCTCATGGAGTATGCCGACAAGCTGGAGAAGGCTTCCGACAAAAACGAATGTATTCAGAACATCATCAAGGAGAGCTACGGTAAACACAGGCGGGTTATCTTCAACGGAAACGGTTATACCGACGAATGGGTACAGGAGGCCGAACGCCGCGGACTTCCCAATGTAAAGAACGCGGTGGATGCCCTTGAGGTACTTACCCGCAGTGAGACCATTGCCCTCTTCGAGACTCACAAGGTTCTTAGCAAAGAAGAACTTGAAAGCCGCTACCATATCTACCTTGAAAAATATTCCAAGCAAATCAACATTGAAGCCGGCATCATCATCGAACTGGCCCGCCGTTCAATCTTCCCGGTGGTAACAAACTATGCGGGAAGCCTTGCACGGGACGCCGCCTCCCTGGCTGCCATAGGAGCCGCCAGCGCCGCTGCGGAGAAACGGGCTAAACGGATTGCGGATCTTAGCAGTGAACTCTTTGAAGAAACGGCAAAACTGGAGACCGTTCTTTCCGAAGCCCAGGGCATTGAAGATGTACTCGGTCAGGCCAAGGCCTACTTTGAGAAAGTCCGCCCGGCCATGGATGCGGTACGTTCCAGGGTAGACGCTCTTGAGAAGATCGTCGCCAAGGAAGTCTGGCCTCTCCCCGGTTACGAAGAATTGTTGTTCAAGCTTTAGGCTGAAGAGAATTTACCACGAACCTCACTGGCTTATGCCATATAATAGCGAAAAAAGTCCGTGTGGTTCGTACGCTTAGAGAACCGCCGATTAAATGACGCAAATAAAGAACCTCGGGGAGTTCCGAGGTATCTTCGTTTGAGATGAAATGTATTATGCTCTCCCCCGCGAACCGGTGAGCGGGTTCTTGGGTTTATACCCCGATTCGAAGATTGGTTTGCAACTTGAGGCTGTTCCAAAACTTCAGCTTTTGGAACAGCTTCCTTGGATTTAGAGGAAAAACCGGGCTTTTGCCGGTTTTTCCAAGAGCTTGTTTCAAAACCAACCGGGTTTTGGAACAAGCTCATTTTTTTTAAGCGGTACTGATTTTAACCGGGGCAGGCGGCAACCGCATGGTTTTATCATAGCTTCGGGGTATGGCCCCCTGCCTTCCAATCAGAAGGCTCATTTCATTATTTTTTGTCAAGGAAAATCCGATGTTTTTTCAGATTTTTCCCTGGCGGTTCCCGGCCCGGTTACGCACTTGCCGCCATTCGGGTCAGTCCACCAGGCCCCGGCTTTTTTCCGCTCCCTTCATACATCTCGCATCGTATTCACCCGTTCTTCATCAGGTGTATAGCAATACCCCCGGCCGCCGCGCTATCGCCGCTATCCCATTCTTCTTAAATTTGCATCCTTGTCCCTTTTAAAGAAAAAACGTATAATAAAGTCTGTTCCAAAATCCGGTTGGTTTCGGAACAGGCTCAATTCAGGGAAGCTTGAACAGGCAAAGTTTGTCTTCCAAAACCTCAGTTTTGGAACAGCTTCAATGATTTTATCTTAGTTTGAAAGAGGTTTCGGTATGCAGAATTTTGAGTATTATAACCGTACAAAGATTATCTTCGGCAAGAATACCGAAGTGCAGACAGGAGCGGAAGTCGCCAAATACAGCAAAAAAATTCTGCTCCACCATTCAGGCGGTTCGGCGTTTAAATCCGGCCTTATCGACAAGGTAAAATCGTCGCTTAAACAGGCGGGAGTTGAGTGGGTTGAGTTGGACGGAGTAAAGCCGAATCCCCGTCTTTCCAAAGTCTACGAAGGAGTGGAAATATCCAAGAAAGAGAAACTCGGTTTTATTCTGGCAGTGGGCGGCGGTTCCGTTATTGACTCCGCAAAGGCCATCGCCATAGGCGCCCTCTATGACGGGGACGTCTGGGATTTCTATGATCACAAAAAGGTTGCCGCCGAAGCCCTGCCTGTTGCCACCATCCTTACCATTCCTGCCGCAGGAAGCGAGAGCAGCATTTCGTCGGTTATCACCGATGAACGCGGGCCCTGGAAACAGTCGGTAAACGAAGAGTGCATCCGGCCGGTATTTTCAATCCTGAATCCTGAATTGACATACAGCCTGCCTCCCTATCAGACCGCCGCAGGAGTTTGCGACATGATGGCTCATATCATGGAACGTTACTTTACCACGGAGAAGCATGTGGAACTTACCGACGAACTCTGCGAAGGAACACTACGGGCCATCGTCCGCAATGCGCGGAAGATCTTCTTGGGCGGTGAAAGGGACTATGACGCCAGGGCCGAGATCATGTGGGCAGGAAGCATCGCTCATAACAACCTCCTCTCTACAGGCCGCATCGGCGACTGGGCAAGCCATGCCATAGAGCACGAACTTTCCGCCCTCTTCGATATAGCTCATGGCGCCGGACTTTCGATCATATTCCCCGCGTGGATGAAGTACAATATAGATGTAGATACTCCCCGGATGGCCCGTTTCGCCGCCAGGGTTTTTGGAGTGGACGGCGCCTTCTATGACTACAAGCAGGCCGCCTTCGAAGGAATCTTCCGCATCAAGAATTTCTGGCATTCCATCGGACTGCCGGTAAGCTTCGCCGATGCCAAACTGGACTCCTCCCGTATCCCCGAAATGTCCAAACGGGCAGTCAAATTCGGACCCCTGGGCCAGTACCGCTCGCTTAATGAAAAAGACGTAGAAGCCATCTACCGCATCGCCGCAGAGTAAAGTTGATCAGGGCGGCTGTTCCTGTTAGAATGATTTAGTTGCGCACGCGGCTGCCTGAAGGCAGCCTTACCGTTTTGCGGGTACGGCGGAGTGTATTCGCGCCGGGCCGGGCCGGTTTGTGTCGATATACAGGGCTGCGCCCTGCAATTTTTTGGCCGGGATGTTGGAATGGTAGACAACGGGGACTTAAAATCCCCTCCCCGCGAGGGGGTGCGGGTTCGAGTCCCGCTCCCGGCAGAGGCGGCTGAGAGAAACAGTGAAATTTCAAGATGCCGATCCCCCGTCCGTAACGATTTGGAACGTGAAGTTTTGAAACGGAAACAGCCGCAGTTGCCGATGGTTCGCTCATAGTGAACAGCCGGGAAGGCGCCAGGGTCGTTTCCGCTGTCCGGGGGGACAAAGGTGTTTTCCGAAAATTCAGGCGGGACGGCAAACTTCGCGTTGTACTCCGCGATGAAGGCCGGCATTAGCCTGTTCCATCGTGGTAATTCCGTTCAGGGAGAACCAGGCGGGAAGGCGATCCTGCAAGGTTCCCCACAGCCGTTCGATGCGGTCTTTAGCTTTCGGGGCACAGGCTGAAATGAGGACGATGCCCAGCGTGTCAGCGATAGTACCGAATTGAGTTTTGGTCGGCGGATAACCGGCTAACAACTCTTTCGCCGTCCAGGCGGTCTGTTTTTTGACGTTTAAGAAGAAAATACCGGCGTCTTTGAGAGGCGGCATAACTGACACTAATGTTTTCACGCTCCTCCGGCAATTCCCGAAAGTGAGTAAAGTTAGTCTATTCATAGACGGCACCTTTCGGTAGAACGGGCTGCTTTCAGGGCAGAACGCTGTTTTTACTTCGCTGTCTTCCCATATCCATGACCGATGTATATCCTGATATTTTTCCGCTGTTAATCCGCTGGTCATTGAGCCTGTTCCAAAACTAATTGACTGTGCGCTCACGCGCACGGTTTTGGACCAG
>JAITLC010000043.1 GCA_031278095.1 Treponema sp. | reverse complement strand
AACCATTTCCCTCTTTCTTCTCAACATCTATTTTTCCCTTTTCGGCCTGGCCGGCTCCTTTCTTGTTGCGCAGCTCTTCTATACCATGGCGCCCGAGATCTATTTTGGCAATCTGCTGGGCGCCCTGAGTTTTTCCGATGTGGTGCTTTCTATTGTGAAAAGCATCGCCTTCGGGATGATCATTTCTACAGTGGCGGTTTACAACGGTTTTAAGGTCGAACGTTCCAGCACCGAGATCCCTGTTGCGGGGCTCCGCTCGGTAGGAGGCGCCTTCGCAGGCTGTATCCTGGTGGATATAATTTTTTCGGCTGTGTATTACATGGTTGCGTAGGCAGGAGCAGGTATGGCGGATGAGGAGAAACAGTCTGAAAGTATACTGGAGTTGAACAACATTGGTTTTTATGCCCAGGGCAAGGAATTGATCAAGGATTTTTCCCACCGCTATGCCGCAGGAAAGACGACCGCACTGGTAGGCCCTTCCGGTGGAGGCAAGAGTACTGTGCTCAAGCTTTCCGCAGGGCTCCTTGTTCCCTCCAAAGGCGCAGTTCTTTTCAGAGGCAAGGATATTCACCTGATGAACAGGAAAGAGAGTCTGGCATTCCGGCAGGAAAGCGCCGTAGTGTTTCAGGATTCGGCCCTCTGGGCAAATCAGAGCCTCTACCAGATTCTTGAGCTGCCCCTGCGGATCCATTTTCCCGCCATGTCGAAAAACGAACGGGAAGCGCGGATCAGGGCGGTGGTGGAAGAAGCCGGTTACCGGCGGGAACTGGGAATTCGGCCTTCAAGCCTTTCCATGGGCGAACAGAAGCTTATCGCCTTTGCCAGGGCCATGCTCTGCGGGCCGAAACTTCTTTTCCTCGATGAATGGACTGAATCTCTGGACGAAAGCGCCTCCCAGCGGCTGGTACGGCTGGTTCGGGAAAAACAGGATGCGAAGCATACCATCATCTTTGTCAGCCATAATGTGGGAATAATAAAGAGCCTTGCCGATATTATCCTGATGATCAGGAATGGGAATATTTTCCTGAAACTTTCCAGAGAGCAGATACATTCAGACGCCGAAATTGCCGAATATCTGGAAAAGGGGATGGCCTCATGAAATTCAAAATCCGTTTTGCCGATAAGATTGTGGGTTTTTTTGTCATTCTGGCTATTGCAGCCCTGATCTTCGTCATCATCCTGCTGGGATCCAACCAGCGCTGGTTTGCAAAGAATTATTATTTTGTTACCTATTTTAATTCCGCTTCCGGTCTTGCCAAAAACATGGATGTAAAATTCAAGGGCTTTACCATCGGCAGAGTCAGTGACTTCGACCTTACGGAAGACAACCGGGTTAAAGTAGGATTCTATATCTTTGACACCTACATAGACCGGGTAAAGCTTGGTTCCCTCGTGGAGTTGAGTGTAAGCCCCGTGGGTCTGGGGAACCAGTTTCTTTTCTATGCGGGCAGTGGAATCCAGCCTCTTGCCGAGGGGGATCTGATCCCCAGCGCTGCTTCCCCCGAAGGGAAGGATCTTGTTGCCCGGAAACTTGCCAATCTCCCCGAATCAACGGACAGCATTGCCATGATCCTCAATCAGGTAAACTCGGTAATGGAGAATTTGAACAATATTACCAAAACCCTGGACGATGCATTCAAGGGAACTTCGGAAACCTCACTTGGACGGACGCTGCTTGAAGTGGAACAGACGATGGAGGGTGTACAGGCCATTCCCGGGACTATCGACACGACAATTGCGGACATTATGAGAGAGGTAAACCCCATACTTGCCAACCTGGAGACTCTTTCCGGACAGTTAAGCGATCCTGACGGAACGGTAGCGTCGATACTCAACGCCGACGGAGAAGTGTACTCAAATCTGGTAGCGGCCTTGAACGGAATATCGGGCATACTTAGGAACCTGGAAAAGACCACCGCCGGTCTTCCCCGCCTGATGCCTGAAGCGGCGGCGATACTGCAGGAACTCCGGACTGCCCTGAAAACCGCAGAGGATGTGCTTACGAGCCTTACCAACAATCCCCTGCTTAAAGGCGGCATTCCCGAACGGGTGAATCCCGGTCCCGGCGGAACTTCTCCGAGAGATTTGGAATTTTGATTCATATTGAAGGTTTCATACCCCGCTTGAGCGGGGTTGTTGATGGAGGACGGAGTCATGCAAGGTACTATCAAAAACAGAGTTGTCCGGAATGAACATCGTTTTTCCTGGTCTTCCGCGTTCGGCGTCCTGTGCCTTGCGCTCTGTGCGGCCGCCTGTCTCGCAGCCTGTAGCAGCGCTCCAAAGAGGCCTGCGGAAATATTTTCTTCCAGGAACATGGCGGAAACATATCTGGAAGTGGCAGCGAAATATACCGACCGGGGCAGTTACGATGCTGCCCTGGATACACTGAATGAAGCCCGGCGGGCGGCCGTAGGCGCCGATGATCCTTCCCTGAGGATACGAACCGCACTGCTCCGGGGGAACATTCTTTTTTACAGGGGAGATCCAGAGGCCGCGGAGGCCGAATGGCGGCAGGCCCTTGCCGAAGTGGAAGCCTCGGGAGACAAGGAACTTGCCGCCCGTTCCAGGATTCACCGTAGCTGGGGAACGCTCATGGAGGCGATTTCCCGGAAGGAAGGTTCACCGGTAGCGCAGGCCGTGAGGGATGCGGTGAACAAGGACATCTCCTGGCTCAAAAAGGATACCGAAGGGATTGCCTTTGGCTACATGGTTATTGC
>JAITLC010000029.1 GCA_031278095.1 Treponema sp. | reverse complement strand
GCGGGTCCCTATGTATTTGCTCATTTCATTGCGCAAATACCATATTAAAGTAACAATGAAAAACGCTCGATGGCGTTTTTCATTGTTTCCTTAGGATAACGGAGGCAAGAGATGCGGTTGGAGAAATACAATCATCCGGTTTTGTTTTACGGCGGGGCCGTCGGTTTTCCCTGGGTTTGCTGGTTTATCGCGGCGTGGTTAAGCCGTCAATGGGAGGGAAATCCCTCCCTTATGGCGTGGGGCAGCGTTCTTGGCCTGCTCGGCCTTTGCGGCCCGGCCGGCGTTGCCATGGCTTTAATACTCCCGGACAGGGAAATGAGGCGGGAACTGTTTTCCCAGATTTTCAATTTTAAGGGCATCCGTCCTGTTTTCCGGGTATTCAGTTTTGCGATTTTCCCCGTGAATATAGTGTCGGCCCAGGCAATTTCCCTGCTTTTCGGGTACAGCGCGTCGCAATTCAAGATCGTGGAACATATTTCGTTTTCCGCGGGGGTTCCTTCCATAGGGATTATTCCCGCGTGGTTTTTAATTGCCGCAGCTCCGGTATTGGAAGAATTCGGCTGGCACACCTACGGGATTCATTGCGTGCGGCGGCGCTTTAACCTTTTGCTAACCTGCGTTATTTTCGGCACTATATGGGGAGTCTGGCACGCGCCCCTGGGCTTTATAAAAGGCACGTATCAGGAGGCTGTGGCGGAAACGGGGATCATATATTCGATAAATTTTATGGCAAGCCTTGTTCCCTATCTGATAATGGACAACTGGCTGTATTACAAAACCAACAGGAATATGCTTTTGGAAATTTTGTTTCATTTTGAAGCGAACTTTTTCAACGAAATTTTTAAGACCCGCCCCGACAGTAAAATAATACAAACGGTGTTGTTATTGATCTTCTCAATAATAATTATCTGCAAAGAAAAGAAATTTTTCTTCAGCAGATCGCATGAGGAGATATTCAGGTAAAAATATCAACATACCTCGTCCCGGAAGGAGGAGGTATGTTGTTCTCATAAGGTATTCGTATTCGGGTTTTAATACCCTTTTTAACCGCCCTGAAGCTCCCCCGCGCAAGCGGGTTCTTGGGTATTAGACCCCACTGCGAACGAAGATACCCAGGAGCAAGCTCCTGGGTATCTTCGTTCTATAAGGTATGGATTGTATGCCTGGGTTCATACCCGCAAACGAAAACTGTTACGAAAATCAAATTTTGCCTTGCTTGACAAGATAAACAGGTAGCGGGTAGTCTTATAAAGTTAGTTAAAACTAACTAAATTATTTTCTTGGAGGACATAATGAAAAAGAAAATGCCGATGATTTTGGCTGCGGCCTTTTGTGCCGCGGTTTCCGCCTTTGCCGGCGGGAAAAAGGAAGATACTGCGGCTTCTTCTCCAAACCTTGCCGGAAGTAATGCATCCGGTACAATGGGCGGAACGGCCCTTCGCGCACGGACAGGAGGCTGGGAGGATATTGACGGCCTTTCCAGCGCCAGCATCCTGCGGGTGGACCGGAGCAAATTCGGCTATGTTGACAGGAACGGCATGGACGGGTATCGCATTAAAATAGTTGATGTAAGCGATCCGGCAAAAACCGTCCGTGAAGGGCTTGTTGGTGGAAGCGGGAGAAATGCAGCCATGTGGGCCGCCGGGAATGATGGGCACATCGTCCTGGTGGAGGCCGATGAATTGGGTCGCCAGGATTACACGGGGTATAATATTGTGATATACGATCAGGACTTACGGCTCATCCAAAGTTTCCCCTATGGGAACCAGATTGGCCTTGCGGAGGCGCACCGGGCGCGTCCTGTGAACCACCGTGAGCCTATCCTTGCCCTGACGGATAAGTATGCCATTGCCGGTTGGCAGGACAAACCCCCGGTAGACACCGAGCCAGCGCCTAATTTCATCAGCATATATTCCCGTGAGGACGGCAAGGCCGGTCATATTCCGGTTTCCGGCGACACGATCAATTTAAACATCGGAAATTTAACGAGTTTTGCCGCCCAGGGCGATTATATCATTGTGGGTGGAAGTAAGGGAACCAAGGTACTCAGAATAGACCCGTCGGGAGCAACTATTTCTACCGTTGTGGTTGATTCTGTTCCCGTACAGACTCCGGGTTCCCATTGGATACAGGATAACCGGAAATATATACTGGAATCCGTCGAGGGGAACGGTACGGTACGGGTATGGAAGTGGAACGGGGCCAACGCTCCTTCTCTTGTGGGTGTCGTAACGGCTGACGCCGCGTCGGGGAGTGTTCAGGCTCTATCTTTTGACAATGAGAACGAGGATCGGGCATATCTTCTTGGCAAAGTGGCGGACGCAAACGCCGGTAATGTCTATCGCATTAACCTTGCCAACGCGCAAGCGGTAAAACTCTTTACTATTCCCGAGGCCGCGGCCGGTGGAGTCTTGACCGGTATGTGGACTATCCAGGTGGAGAGTTCCGGAGCGGACACCTGGTATATCGCAGGAGGAGCTATTGGTACGGCGCCCAATGATAAAAACGGAGTTCTCGTGATACAGAATCCACCCGCCGACGGCGGCAGTATTACCGCCGCTCATCTGAGTTCCAGCCTGCTGGACTTCCCCACCCCGGTACGCAGCATGAAGACATTCAAGAGTTCCGGTACTATCGTATACGTGACCAAAAATCACATGAGCCGTAATTATCCTTTGTTCTCGCGCTACATGCTGCGGGCTATGAATGTAAACGGTGACTGAAAATTTGATAAAAGGACGCCTGCGGCAACTCCGGCTGGGTCTCCACAGGCGCCCGGACTTGCGGGAAGTAACCAAATCATGGACAGCCCCGTTTACCGATTGAAATTATTCCGTGTACCGCCGCGCAGACGGTACACGGTTTTCCTCCTACCTCGCCAGACAGCGTTCCGCCAGCTTCTCTGCGGTAAAACCCAAATGTTCGGCAGCCTTGGCGGCAGGGCCTGATTCGCCAAAGCGGTCGATGGAGAAGATGTCTGCAGGTTTGGCCCAGCGTTCCCAGCCTGAGTGTACCCCGGCTTCACAGGTAATGACCCTGCATCCGGAAGGCACAACTGTCTCGCGGATGGCGGCAGGCTGACTTTCAAAGAGTTCCCGGCTGATCACGGACACTACCCGGATTTTGAGATCCGGTTTTTGGGCCCGGGCAAGCTGCGCCGCTTCCAGGGCAAGGCTCAGTTCGGAACCTGCGGCCATGAGTACAAGGTCTGCTTGCCCCCCGCTTTCCTTTTTGACAATATAGGCGCCGGTACGGATCGTGTTTTTCCAGTCGGGGTCATCTTTGGGGAAGACCGTGAGGTTTTGCCGGCTCAAGGCCAGGCAGCTGGGGCCGTTCTGGTTATCCATGGCCATGATCCAGGCGCAGGCGGTTTCCTCGGGATCGGCAGGCCGCAGTACCCTTACATTGGGGATAACCCGGAGGCTTGCCAAGTGCTCAACAGGCTGATGGGTAGGCCCGTCTTCACCTACATAGATCGAGTCGTGGGTAAACACATAGATTACAGGCTGTTTCATCAGGGCAGAGAGGCGCAACGCGGGGCGCAGGTAATCGCTGAACACCATAAAGGTCGCACAGTATGAACGGAGTCCCCCGTGAAGCTGAATGCCGTTGGCAATGGCAGCCATGGAAAATTCCCGGATACCGAAGTGGATATACCGGCCCTGGCGGTTTGCCGCACTCCAGGTACCCGCATCGGAGGGAAGGCCTACCGCATTGGGGCCCTTGAGATCCGCGGAACCCCCCACCAGGTTGAGGTTGGCTGCGGCCACAGCCTGAAGTGACTTGTTCCCCGCCGTCCGGGTTGCAATCTTCTCCCCCTGGGCAAAAGCCGGAAGCCGGGCGGGAAGAACCTTGCCGGAATAGAACTGATCCCACTCCTTCCGTTTTTCGGGATTCTCCTTTGACCATGCCTTAAATTCAGAGTTCCAGCTTTCGTGGATCTTCTTCCATTCGACGGCCTTGGCCTTAAAATATTCGGCAGCCTCGGGTGCGATATAAAAATCACCTTCGATACCCAAGCCTTTTTTAGCCGCGGCCAGCTCTTCCGCTCCCAGGGGAGACCCGTGAATGTCGGCAGTGTTCTGCTTTGTCGGGGCTCCCTTTCCAATAACGGACTCAAGGATAATAAGACTGGGTTTTTTACTTTCGGCCTTGGCTTGGGACACGAGTTTTGCAATTTCCTCAAAGTCATACATGGAGCCTGAAAGCACCTGCCAGCCGTAGGCTTCGTAGCGTTTAGCCGTATCTTCGGTAAAGGCAATATCCGTGCTGCCGTCGATGGTGATTTTGTTGGAATCGTAGAAAACGATGAGCTTGCCCAGTCCGTAGTGGCCTGCAAAAGAAGAAGCTTCGGCGGAGACGCCTTCCATAAGGCAACCGTCCCCGGCAAGGACATAGGTATAATGATTCACAAGCGTATGGGAAGAGGTGTTGAAACGTGCCGCCAGCATGGTTTCCGCCACCGCCATGCCCGCCGCCATGGCAATACCCTGTCCCAGGGGGCCTGATGTAACCTCGATACCCCCGGCAAGACCGTACTCAGGATGCCCCGCTGCCCGCGAACCCACCTGCCGGAAATTTTTTATCTCATCCAGACTCATATCCCTGTAGCCCGAAAGGTGGAGCAGGGAATAGAGGAACATGGAACCATGGCCTGCCGAGAGGACAAAACGATCCCGGTCGGCCCATGCAGGATCGGAAGGATCGTGCCGGAGCAGTTCTCCGTAGAGGATGGCTCCCAGTTCAGCGGCCCCCAGACAGAGACCGGGATGACCCGAATTGGCCTTCTGAATGGCATCCATGGAAAGCGCCCTTACCGAAAGGGCGATTTTTTCAAGCGCTGTAATATTCATCATTGTACTCCTATTAAAGATTTTTCAAAATCCGGCGATCCGGCAGGATCATAATTTTGGAAAACGATCTTAGATTTCCTGCCATTTTAATTCAGCTTCCCGGATGGCGGCAACGATCTCCTCCCGGGCGGCATGACGTTCCAAAAGCCAGTAAAACTTCTCCTCCTGACAGAGAAAATTGAAATGCGACAGCGTCTGAAGGTGGTCCTTTGCCGAAGAGGATATGATAAGGATAATCGTATGAACAGGTTTTCCATCCGGCGCCTTCCAGTTGACGCTGTTTTTAAGAAAAGCGATGGCCGCGTAACGTTTGTCTTCATCGTCAATCAGGGGATTGCGGGGATGAGGCAGGGCAATTCCCCTGCCTATACCGGTTGACATCAGAGCTTCCCGTTCCAGAATCGCCTCAATAAGGCGCTTTTTGTGTTCTATAAGATGAGAGGGAATACAATCCAGCAGATTGGAGAGGACTTCCGTTATGGTTTCTCCGGGAAGCGCGTAATGGATTCCTCCCTGTTCTACCAGATAGGAGAGGCTGTTTCTCTTTGAATTTTCATATTTTTCTATCATCTTTACCGATTATACCAGTTTTATGGGCTTTGAACTATCCTGACGGAGCGGCTGATTCAGCATAAGTTCCGAAAGCCTGCGGTTACAGGCCGGAATGTCAAAAAATTCAGGGGCAAAATTTTCCCCCAGAAGGCTGCGGGCCTGGCGCAGTTCCTGTTCGCTGCCGTTTTCCAGAAAATAGAGAAGTTTTTTATAGCGTACCGGGCCTTCAATCTGTTCGGGGGGGGCGGCCCATTCACCGGCCTTACAGAGAATGCTCCCATCGAAACCTGCGGTATCGTATGGGAAGAAAATTATCTTGACGATCCAGTTGAGGCCGTATTCAAAGAGCAGCTCGGTAGAGCCTTCATCAATAAGCTCCTCGATTCTTATATGCTTATCGATGAAGCGCAGGGGAATACCGCCGCCCTTTTCGATGACGCATCTCCAGGTAAGGGTATTCTTCCAGTTCAGTGCCGCCTGCACAATCAGGTGAAGCTCCTCCAGACAGAGGCTTGCCGGAGCCAGCACCCGGCGCCACACTTCGGTCCCCCCGATGCTGATCTGAACGCTTTTCCAGGCGCCCTGCCGGGACGATTCAGGCTTTACCAGGGAAAAATTGTTATGCCTGAAGACATTGAGATCTTCATCGATCATCTCTTTGATGTCTTCATAAGTTTCAATCATGTTGTCCAGGGAGTTATCGATGGCTTCAAGTTCCGGCTGGGGAGGCGCTTCATCGGTATCCAGATCTTCCAGAAGTCCTGCCGCATGGGTTTGAATTTGGGAAAGTATGATGAAGGTATGCCTGGGCAGCCATTCGGCGCCGATTTCCGTGTTAAGTTTGGCGGATAACTCAATAACCGCGCTATGCAGCTCACAAACCCGCTGCCGAATGGCGCCCATGGCCCGATCCTTGAAACAGGAGTAAGTTTCCCGGAGTTCCTCCATCACATCCACAATATAGAAGGCAATCGCATTCCACTCCATCTCTTCCAGCTGAATGATCGACGGAATGACACGTTCCACGATGCGGCTAATATCATCCTCCCCCCGGAAAAGGGCGTCCCGAATAAAGGAATTGAGCACATATATGGAAACAGGGATCTTTTTCCTGATTAAGAGATCCTCTATGGGAGTCCTTTCCGGAGGAATTTGGCTGAGATCGAGACTCTTGCTGTCGGGTATCTCCTTGCCGGCATACCAGAAACGGGTTTCGATCCCATAAGCCGCCGTATCAATCCGCTCGGTTTTTTCGTAAATAAATTCTTCCAGCGACCATGCGGGAAGCTCCCGCATACGCGCTTCCCCGTACCAGTAGGCATAGGCAATCTGCTCATAGGTGGTGGCGCCGGGGCCGAGTTTGGCAAAAGATTCATAAAAACCCCCTTCCGCCGCGAGGCGCCAGGATTCAAGATCGGCCTCATCCCACTGATCCTTGCCTGTTTTTTCCAGTTCAAAGCGCCCCTGTTTCCAGTCGAGGGTCTTAACTATGAACCTGTCCCCGGGCACAAAGGCGCTTTCCCGGTAGATATTCCTCATATCAAGGGTACGAATGGAAACCTCAGGCGGCTCCTCAAAGGGGTCGGCATTGTAAGCCTCTTCGTTTTCGGCATTATCGCGGGCCACATACTGAGGGGCGTACTCTTCGCCGAAGATGCAGTAAAAGGGATAGAAATCTTCAGGCGGCCCCTCCGAAGTGGTAAAGGGAACAGGTTCTCCCTTCCAAAAGAAGCTGTATTCATGGGGATAGAGTTCCGTGTTGGCAAAGGGAATACAGCGGTGACCGGGTATAAGGATGCCGTTGAGCAGTTCGGAACGGGTGGGAGAGATTACAAAAGGAATCCCTTCAAAAAAGCCCTTTCCGGAAACCCAGTGATCCTGGTCAATTTTGAATGCGGCCCTGCGGGAATCCAGGTATAAGGCAATTTCCTCCTTTAGCCGGAAATTTCGTTTGTTACCGGCGCCTCGAAGTTCCTTAAAAATATCTTCCAGACTGAAGGCTTGGCTTGATTTATCGAGAAAATCGTAAAGAGCTTCTTCCTGATCAAATGTCATCATTTTCAATATGCCTTGAAAATGACCATAATGCAAGATCCGCCGGGTTGAATTATATTGTGTGTCAAAATAACACATCAAAAGGGCTAAATTTTCTTACTGTGTCATTTTGAAACGCATTCTTACGGAACGAAGATCATTATGGCATAGATGAAGGTTTTTTACTTTTAAACGGTAAAATTTTGCTCCCTGTAATTCCTTGTATTACAAGGAATTACGTGAAGTTTCACTTTTTACTGCTATTTTTTTGGATGCTTGGCATGGTTATTGCTTAATTATAGATGTTGATAGGGAACGGGAAACCGGAAGCCGAAAGGTTCCGGGGGAAAGCTGGCTCGTTGGGCGGCTTCCGATCCGCAGTATCTCTACCGGACACAAATGAGGAGACATGGTATGAAAGCTGTAAGCATGTATCGCCCTTTAAATCTTGCAAACGCACTGAACGACTTTGATCGTTACATGGAATCTTTCTTCGGGGACACCCCGCTGATGGGAAGGAATTTTGCCCATCTGCCCGCCATGGATATACGGGAGAAAGATGATTGCTACATTATGGAGATGGATCTTCCCGGCTATGACGAGAAAAATATTCAGATCAACGTGGACGGCGGAACGCTCACCATCGAAAGCAGGGTGGAAGAAGAAAACACCAGGGATGCGAATGATGAGAAGAAAGCCAAAAAGGAAGACCTCTTCCTTCTCCGGGAACGGCAGGCGGCTTCTTTTTCCCGGTCTTTCAAGCTTCCCGAGAATGCCGATTCGGCCAGTATTTCTGCAAGCTTCAAAAACGGTGTTCTTAGCCTGAATATGAAGAAGAAGACACAGGCCCAGAAACGGCTGATCCAGATCAACAAGTAAAAACAAAAAGAGTGGGCTTGTTCCAAAACCCGGTTGGTTTCGGAACAAGCTCAATTCAAGGAAGGGTGAGAAAAACGTGTCCGGACAGCTTCCGTAAGTGCAGGCCGGCCGGGAAGTACCGCCGTTAGAGGGGATAAGCTGCACGAAAACCGGCATATCCCATCCGCTTTGCGGTAACTTTATCCGCAATTATGCTTTTATATGGAGATCCACCGGAACTATTTCATTAAGGTATTCATCCGGTTTTATTTCATGCCTGATACGCGCTAAAAGCCAGGATGTTGCTTTTTCCGCCATCAGGGATTTGTAGATATTTACCGAAGAAATATCGAAACCAAAATCAATTTTTGATTGAATGTTATCATACCCGATGATATCGGGGATATCATAGCCTGCCTGCCGTGCAATGCGTATTATTCTGAATGCAATAATATCATTATAGGTAAATATAGCGTCAAAATCTTTGCGGCGGTTTAAAGTTGATTTTATTAATTTGTCTATTTTTTCACTAATTGTAATATCACATGAGATGATAAGATCTTTTACCGGAATGCCCGCTTCGCTCATACCCTTGAGGTATCCCTGCTTGCGTTCAAAGGCGCTGGACACATAATCGGGTCCGGAAAATAAAAGAATATTCCTGTGCCCTTTGTCCAGGAGGTATTTAGTGGCAAGGTAACCGCCGTTAACATCATCGCTGATGATATAATCCATCTTCGTACCCTGCATACGTCTTCCGATGAGTATAAAGGGAAGCCTGCGTTTTTTGATCAGGTTAATACCTTGTTCGGTTTTACAGGTAGGAAAAATGATGATGCCGTCCACATTTTTAGAAAGCGCCGCTTCTATGGCTTCGTTTTCAATCCGGGGGTCCTCGTCAGTAACAAGGATCATCGCTACATAACCTTCCCTTTTAAGACAGCGCTCCAATTCCTTAACCATGATGGAAAAATAAGCGTTGGCAATATCGCCCAGGATTATTGCGATAGTTTTAGTATATCCTGTACGTATGGAACTGGCTACGCTGTTTGGAATATAACCGAGTTCCAGTGCCTTTTCCTTAACTTTCCTGATTGTTTCAGGTGAGATATTATTCCGCTCTTTCAATGCACAGGAGATAGTATTAACCGATAAATGCAGGGCCGCAGCAATATCTTTAAGGGTGACCAGAGCTTGTTTTTTCATATACTGTCTATAATAAAGAATATATTTTCCAATTAATCCCGTCAATAGACAGGACTATTTTTTACTCCATACATAAGTATTTTGTATCATTCGGTCGGCTTCTTCCCGTGAATCCGCGTAACTGCAAAGATAGAGCCCCTTTGAGGGTAACATCTTACAGAGAGGTTCTACTTCTTTTGGATCGGCCAGGAGATAGAGCCGCTTCCCGCTTTCAAGAATTTTTTTGTACCTGGGTATATATTCCGGCGTAGTCGTCGGCGGGAAACCGATGCCCGGAGTAAACTCAATGGTTTTTATACACTCAATCCCGAGAAGCGTATCCAGGGTATTCGCCATGGAGGCGGGACCGTCGAGATGATAGGTACCGTATTCCGTCCAGGAGCCCATAAGTTCAATTTCGGATACAAAAATTTCTTTAAATATTGAAGGGGATATGACACTGGAAAAATCGCAGGCAAGCTGATCGATCCTGCCGGGAGCCCAAAGGCTCATCCAGGGGAGAACCCCGCCGCCGCAGTTTACGGTAAGCGTCATTTTGTAAAGTTCCTCGTGCAGGCGGATCCATACATCGTCCATAGCCTGTATAGCCTCCGCTATCCTGTCCGGGTTCTCCAGGCAGTCAATGGCAAGG
>JAITLC010000151.1 GCA_031278095.1 Treponema sp. | reverse complement strand
GCCCGTAAAAATCGTCCGGGCCGTGGTAGTCCTTCAGGATTTCATCAAGAACTTCTTTTGTAAAAGCCATACTTTCTCCTTCTTGTAGTATAGCCGTTTACACAAAATTTGTTACATGTTCTCATAATATTCATAGATAAGTTTTTCTGATGTGCAAAGTTGTATTTTGTCTTCAATAAAAAGTTCATGAACAATTCGGTATGGATAACCTTTCTGTATTAATGAAGACACAAATACATTTGTATCAATTATAATATTATGCATTGTTTCTTACTGCCGTAACTTCATTGGTAATTTCCTCCATTGGCATTGATGAAAGTCCGTATTTGTCTGCAAGTTCAATACATTCATTTAAGTTTCGGCGTATTAATTCTTTACTTACGATATCAAGAAAATCAGAAAAGGCAATTGCTTCACTTTTTAGGCCAAATTTATCATATTCGATATCCGAAATTGCAATATTGAGCATTTTCATATTATAATACCTCCATAATTGTTGTACATTAATCATTTGAATAATGTCAATAGGCACAGAAAAAAAATTGGAAAAGGGCAAAAATACTTCGCACTACAGGCCTGTATATGCTTCGCCGCTGAAGCGGCTCGGGGTTCGGCCGGCTAGGTCACTTCGTTCCCACGCCTCCCTCATATACAGCCGAAACGATTGACGCCATACAATTATTACCACTTGAAAAAATTGTAAACCAATCTTCGAACCGGGGTATGGGCCCAAGAACCCGCGCACCGGTTCGCGGGGGAAAGTTATAATAAATTTCCTCTCACACGAAGATACCTCGGGGCTCCCCGAGGTTCTTCATTGACCGGGTCAAAATGGCGGCGCCGGAACTCCCTGAATACTCAAGGCTTCCCGCTGCGATCTTCACCCTGGATAATTCAGCCTGTCTTCGGCAGGGTTTTTGAGCACAGAGGCATAGCGGCGGCATTCCCATTTGGCTATGTTGAGGTTTTGCTCCTGCCAGTTGCCGCATTCCGCTGCGGCGGCGCCGGGGATGGGGCCTTCAAAGGCCTCTACCCAGTCAAGCATCTCCCGTATCAGGGGGAGAATATCCACGCTTTTGAGTTCCCCTTCGGCAATAAAGTAAAAACCCGTCCTGCAGCCCATGGGGCCGAAATACGCCGTCCTCCCTGCCCATTCAGGATGAGAACGGAGGAAGGTAGCCCCCAGGTGCTCAATGGTATGAAGGGCCGGCTGATCGATGACAGGTTCCCTGTTGGGTTCCTTGAAGCGCAGGTCGAAGGTGGTCAAGACCGCGTTCCCGAAGCGGTCTATCCGGGAAACATAGAGCCCCGGCTTGAGCCGTAAATGGTCGATCTGAAAACTGGCAATTTTTTCCATTTTATTAGTTCCTTTTATGCTTATTAGTGTCTGTCCGTAATGTAGACACATCATGGACAGACACCAGTTAGAGGTTTTTAATGATTCTGCGCACAATCTCTGCGGAATGTTTTGACGCCATCGGAAGAAATTCACTGAAATCGACAGGCGATTCAGAATTCGCAACATCCGAAAGGGCCCGGATTATGAGGGAGGGCACCTGGAATGCCGCACAGGTTTGGGCAATGGCGGCGCCTTCCATTTCGACTGCCCGGGCTTCCGGAAAGTTCTTGCGGATATGGTCAAAGACTTCCCTGCTGTGAACGAAAATATCACCCGAGGCGATGATGCCCCGGACATGGTTAAAATCGGAAGGCAGTATTTTTTCGGCCTTGAGCTGGTTAACGGCTTCTTCCGCCTTGCGGATTATCTCTTCCGGGGCGCTGTACATCGGAGGCCCGCCGGGAACCTGGCCCAAGACATAGTTGAAGGCTGTCACATCCACATCGTGTTGAACCATGCCTTCGGCAATGACTGCATCCCCGAAGTGCAGGGTAGGATCGACGCCTCCCGCAGAACCGGTATTGATTACCAGTTCAGGCCTGTAGGTATGAATGAGCAATGTAGCGCCGATGGCAGCGTTCACCTTGCAGATACCGCAACGGAGGAGCGCCACATCCTTGCCTTCAAGTTTTCCGGTATAAAATTCGATGCCGCTGATATTCGCCGCCCCTGCGTCTTCTATCGCTCTCCGGAGGAGGGTTATCTCATCTTCCATGGCGCCGATTATGCCAATCATATCTTCTCCTTATGTCTTTTGCTGTTCCATTTTATGTTCAATCCTGAACAGTACACCGGATCCCCAGAGGGTAGTACGATTTCTGCCCCGTTCTTTTGAAAGGTAGAGGGCTTCGTCTGCATGGGCGATAATTTCCTCTGCGGTAAGTTCCTTTCCCTGGCTGAAGGAATGAACCCCCAGGCTTATCGTTACCTGAGGCAGGGGCGGTTCCCACGGAACGGTCATGGCAGCTACGTTACAGCGGAGACGCTCCGCCACGGTAAAGGCCACGTCCTTGGCCGTATTGGGCAGGAGCACGGTAAATTCTTCTCCGCCAAAACGGGAAGGAACATCACCGGTACGGACCGACTGTTTAATCGCCACTGCAAGACACTCCAGTACCCGGTCTCCCGCCAAATGACCAAATGTGTCGTTGAAATCCTTAAATTTGTCTACATCTATAACAATGACCGAAGAAGAATATTTTTCCCGTCTTGCCCTGGCCAGCTCTTCCCCAAGCCGGGTCATAAAAAAACCATGATTGAAAAGCCCTGTTTTGACATCCCGCAGGGAACGCTCATAATGCAGGTGATTCTTGATAGCCTGCGTCACAAAAGACATAAGCTGCTGAAGGAAGAGCAGTTCACTCTGGAGATAATCTTCCGCGAGGATCTTGCGGCCTACCAGTATCAGGCCATAAAGACCGAACGGGCCGATGATGGGGATCACGATTTCCGGCGCCAGTTCATAGAAGGGCCGGATGGCATCATTGTCTTTCATTTCAAAAGCGAGAAGATCAAAGGAGATTGGTTTGGAATGTTTTTGAAAAAACGATTCAAAGCCGGTGATGCTCTGTACATCGAGTTTTAGATCGACCGGTTTGTAGTTCCGGTAACCCCGCACCGTAATGTCATCCCGGCCCTGTACCGGCTTCCAGAGAAAGGCGATGAAGGAAGGAAGGCAGCGGTCTGTAATCTGCCACACCGTGGCATCCATAATTTCATCAATACTGGTACGGTTAAAGATATCAAGGGCGCCTGAAAGCAGGTTTTCGTAGTTCCGCATCTCCTTATTGAGGCTGTCGATATAAGAGAAGACCCCGATCTCCTGTAATAGAGAGTAATGCTCTATTACTTCCGGGTTCTCAAGAAACGATTTTTCTATCTCGATAGTATCTCTTTTTCCCATGTTATGTTATCGAAAAATGATCGCTGATATTCTTGCGCCATTCGGCGCGGCTTTCCTGAGTTTCCCACTCAAGAATTTTCTTGATCCTGAAATTCCTGTTTTCTTCTGAAAAATTAACCACAGCAAATCTGCCGCCTCCGATATACGTAACCGTATCCCCTTTTTCCAACGTCTCCCCTTCGGTAATCCGTTCTACAATACAGTCAAAATGAACAGGCGCATCTGAATCTCTGTCCGCCACCGCCACAGAGAGATCCGTGATTGGCTTCCCGCAGTAGGGGCAATCCGGTGTGGGGATGGGCTCTGATGACATTTCGGGGGGAACCCATTTGGGACGTTCATAAAAAGCCCCCCGGCTCTTTTCAAAACGGGAGTCTGTATTTTCTCTGAAAGCTTTTCTGTTTACGCCGGAGCGGCGGTTATTCCGTCCCCCCCTAGCGCCTCTTCCGTTGCCTCCCATTGAAGGTACCTCCCGGAGAAATATCCAGAAGCTCATTAGCCAATATCAACGCAATCCGCTGTATTGCGTCGTTAAGATATTCCTCGTCGTTGATTTTCTGCCGTAACAGAACCGCATCAAAAGATTCCGGAAAAATTTCCGGTCCCGCTGTATCCAACTCTGTTTCTTCCAGCACGAATTCCTGTACAGCCATCATCATACACGCTCCGAAAAGGCCGATGCAAGATGGGTAATCGCTCCATCCTTGCCGATGAAGATCACATCAAAACGAATAATCATCTCCTTATATTCTCGATGAGAATTGAGGAAAAACTTAGCAGTTTCTATGATTCTTCGTTGTTTTTGATCGTTTATACTGTATTCAAGCTGCTCAAAGCCATGGAGATTCCAGTTTTTTACCTCTGCAAAGACAAGAACGTTTCCATGAAGGGCGATTATATCAATTTCTCCCGTCCGGGAACGGAAATTCCGGACGATTATACTCATTCCTCTCTCTTCCAGGTAAAGCGCCGCCTTGTCTTCCCCCTCCCTGCCCGAGACCTTTCTATCCACCCTGTTTGTTCAGCTCTTTCGGATCAACCGCCTTGGCGATAAAGAGGCTCTTTTCGGTCAAAAGGTCGATAAGATCCCCATCATCCTGCTTGAAGACCTTACCGAATTCGTCAATCAGCACCCGGATCTTGGGCCGTAACGGGGCGTCTCCGTGAACTTCCGTTACCCTGGCCAGGGCTCCGTTGTTGAGGAGTATGATTGAACCGATGGGGTATATACCCATGGTCTGGATAAAAGCCTTGAGTACATCGGGATCGAAACGGCGGCTATTGTCCGACAGCAGGTTTTTCATTGCCTGATAGCCCATCATGGAGTTGCGGTAGGACTTCTGGCTTACCATGGCTTCGAATGCGTCCGCCACGGAGACAATCCGGGCGCCCATGTCTATGGCATTACCGGAGACCCGTCTGGGGTAGCCTTCACCATCCCAGCGTTCATGATGCTGCAGGGCAATAAGTCCTACATCTTCCGGGTAGAGCAACTCCTTGGAGACAATCTTGTGGGTATAGAGAGGGTGGTTCTTCATACGCTGAAGCTCCGCCTCCGAAAGCCCCCCCCGTTTGTCAAGGATCTCCTTGGGGAGCCGTAACATACCCACGTCGTGAAGCAGGGCGCCGATGATGATCTGCATAATCTTATGATTGGGAAGCTTAAGTTCCTGGGCGATAAGCGCCGAAAGGATCGCCGCATTGACGGAGCTTTTGGCCATCTCATGGCCGGAAACTTCGCCCCCCAAAATAAATCCTATAAAGCGGTCTCTCTCGTCCCGAACGGCCTGGAGGAGCCTTGCGGCGATATTGTCGATGGAACGGGCTTCTACGGAGACTCCTTCACCTATGCTGGTGAGTACCTGATCGAGTTTTTCAATCGTTTCAAGATAGCTGCGGTAGGCCCCCTTGTTTTTCTGAACATCCATTAAGGAAAGGACGCCGGGCTTTTTCTTTTGGGCTGCAGCTCCGGGGCTCGGGGCCTGTTCTTCCGGGAGACCGGTCTCTTTGGGAGAAAGGACGTTCTTTTCCGCTCCACCATCCTGGAATTGAGGACCCGTGGGAGGGGAAGCCTCAAACCCCTTTGACCCGGATGAAGCTATTATGTCTCCTTCAGTCTGAACAGCATCGATACCCCAGGAACGGAGTCTTTCGATATCTTTTTTCCGCACTTCCACACTTGCAGGCACAAGGAGATTATTCCCTTCAATGTAAACCGGCTCCGTAAATTTCATGCCGGGCCGCAGTGTGCTAACCGATATTTTTTTCATCCTTTTTCCCCTGCAAGTACGAAGGACAGTATTTTTGCCGCTGTCTCCCAGCACCATTCAGGGATTATTTCCCCCGGAGGAACTGAGCTCAATAGGCCTGCCAGGGCAGCGTCTTCCACTATCCGGATGCCTGCTTCTTCTGCAATGGCAATTATCCGCTCTGCTCCGGCACCCTGTCCCGACGCAATTACACGCGGAGCAATATCTGCCGGATCGTAAGCCAGTGCGGTAGAAACCCTTCTCTTGCTATCTATGTTACACCTCCTCATTTATGGAAAGCAAGGCGGCAAGGCCGTTTTTTCCTTCAAGTTCCCTTACAAAGCCCGAATTTTCTTCATCATTGAGTACCGTAACCTGGTGTTTTTCCAGATTTAGAAGCCTTGAGAGCTTTGTTCCAAGAGATTGGAGGGTCGTCTTCCCTTCCGGAGGTTGTACATAGACCTTTATATTGAAACTCTCCCCTTTCCGCTCACAGAGAAAGATGCGCCTTTGTCCCCTTTCGGCAATATCCAGGGTAAGGTAATCCGCCTCGTTCCTCCGCGGCTCTTCGTTGAGGAGTATACGAAGGGAAACCTGAAACTCTCCCACACTGAAGGGAAGAACAATCCAGTGTTTTCCGCTATAGCGGCCCTTTACCCGGTTGAGGAGGCCGGCAGGAGATTCATCGGGGGAAAAGCCGAGCCGGGCCCTAAGTTCTCCGGGTTTTGAGGCTTCCTCAACCGAAAATTCTCTTTTCTTTTGGCCTTTCCCTTCCCCCGATGAGCCTGAACCGCCGGAATTCGGAGAATTCTCCGAAAAAGTTCCACCCTCGTGACCGCCCTGATCCTCCTGCCGGGTTTCGGCCGGGGCCTCGGCTTCAATCGCGGCGGCATAGCGTCTCAATGCCTCTCCGCTCAGAACGAGGCCCTTGTCCGCCGCAGCCGCGGCGCCGCAGACCAAGACCGCCTCTTTTCGGGCCGACTGTTCAGGTGATTTTCCCGGAAGCGATTTTTTTTCAGTGCCTGCCTGCAGGATCATGGCACGGAGAGTCCGGAGAAAAGTTCTATTAAGGGGCAGAGAGAAAAAACGGGAACAATTCAGGATAGAAAATTCAAGGCCGTTTTTTGGCCGCAGGGAGGAGGCCATGCCCGAAAGAGGCGAAACCTTCAATTCCCGGCGGGAGAGAGAGGAAAACACCTCTGCCGGACAGGTTTCCCCGCCTGTCTTACCGGAAATTACAGGGGTTTTGAGCTTTTCAGGGGGGATACCGTCAGTCTTTGAGACCTTCACCCGCCCGGCCCTTTAACTCCGAGCCGCAGGCTTGCTCTTATGATCAGTCTTCTTGGAGACGATAAGTTCCTTGATCTTGGCCGCCTTGCCGATCTTGCTCCGAATATAGTAGAGCTTGGCTCTGCGCACCTTTCCGGGGCGGACAAGTTCAACCCGGGCAATCCGGGGGGAGTGGAGGGGAAATACCCGTTCAACGCCCACTCCATAGGAATTTTTCCTTACCGTAAAACTTTTTCCAATCCTGGAATTTTTAAACGCTATTACCAGACCTTCGTAGATCTGGATCCGTTCGGTTTTACCTTCGATAATCCTGAAATGGACTTTTACCATATCCCCAACCTTAAAGGTAAGGGGGTCTTTCTTCATCTGGGATTCTTCAATTGCCCTGATCTCGTTCATGATGTTGCCGTATCTCCTCTATCATTTTAAGCGTTTCGGTATCAAAAAGCCCCGCTTCCTCTCCCCGGCGGATAAGTTCCCGCCTCATGGCGAAAGTCTTTTCCAGGCGCTTTTGAAGTCTCCAGCGCCGGATATTTTCATGGTGCCCTGA
>JAITLC010000133.1 GCA_031278095.1 Treponema sp. | reverse complement strand
GGCTATTCTCAAACGAACGGAGTTATGGCTTAAATTCGAATTTCGGCCTTTTAATATATGAAACTGTTCCAAAACTTCAGCTTTTGGAACAGTTTCCTTGGATTTAGAGGAAAAACCGGACTTTTGCCGGTTTTTCCAGGAGCTTATTCCAAAAGCAACCGGGTTTCGGAACAAGCTCAAAGAAGTAACCGCGAAGCCGAAGAAGGGACGAAATACTTGTCTTTTCCTTCTTCGGCTTTTTCGCCTTTGTGGTTCATTTTCCTTATGTTCTCTATAAGCACTCATATCAGCATGTTTAGTCTAATCAACCTACCAGAGTCTGTCCATAATTATCTGCAATACACCGAAGGTAGAGCCGCATATACCGCAGCGCACTGAACAAGATCGGCCTTCCAGGTAATCTCGTTCGGGGCATGAGCCTGGTTCTCCTTTCCCGGCCCCAGACCTATACAGGGAATGCCTTCTCTTCCCATGACGGCAACTCCGTTGGTAGAAAAAGTCCACTTCGTGATCACGGGTTCACCGTACATACCCCGGAAGGCTTCCGCCATTGCCCGGGTAATTTTATGATCCTCGGGGGTTACCCAGGTGGGAAAGAAGGCGTCGGTTGGATACACAAGCCCTGTGTAACTTGCACTGTCATACTTGTACATGCTTACTGCCGCGACATATTTTTTCACCGCGGGAAGCGCCTCAATCTCCGCAATTGCAGACTTGTAGGTTTCGCCGTTTGTAAGACGGCGGTCAATGGAAATGGCGCACATATCCGCCACGGCGCAGCGGGAAGGCGAATTGTAAAATATCTGCGACACTGCGAGAGTTCCCTTTCCGAGGAAGGGATCATCCTTAAGACGGCTGTTAAGCTCTTTCACCTCATTGATGATCTCCGCCATCTTGTAGATTGCATTGTCCCCCCGTTCGGGAGCGGAGCCATGGCAGGAAATTCCCTTCACCTCCACCCGGATCTCCATACGCCCCCGCTGTCCGCGGTTGATGTGTCCGTCGGTAGGTTCGGTAATTACGACGAACTCAGGCCGGATCTTATCCTCATTGATGATATACTGCCAACAGAGGCCGTCGCAGTCTTCCTCCTGCACTGTTCCTGTTACCAGAACCTGATATTTTTCGGAAAGCAGGCCCGTATCTTTCATGATCTTTGCACCGTAAACCGAAGAAACGATGCCCCCAAGCTGATCCGAAGCGCCGCGGCCGCCGATCTCCGTATCATTTTCATAGCCTTCATAGGGATCGAATTTCCAGTTGCCCCGTTCACCTATGCCCACAGTATCAATGTGGGCATCAAAGGCGATAAGCGTCCTGCCCTTCCCCATCCAGCCGAGGACGTTTCCCATTTTGTCAACTTCAACCTTGTCAAAGGAGAGTTCCTTCATCTCCTTTACAATCCGTTCAATGACAATTTTTTCGCCGCAGCTCTCGCCGGGAATCCTTATCAGATCCCTTAAGAATTCCGTCATGTCTTTTTGGTATCCCTCTGCGGCAGCCTTGATCTTTGCATAGTCCATATCCAACTCCTTATACAGAGTCTCTCTATAATGTAGACAGACTCCGGGGAAACGCTGATTAAATGACGCCAGCCAGTGTTTTCCTAAATGATATTCCTCTTTTTAAATTCTTCCGTGAGGGCGTCCATGTCAGGAGGCAGGAGCATGGGTTCCCCGGCAGTCTTTTGTGCGGAAACAATGTCCTTAAGTCCGTTGCCTGTCACGACCGACACCACCGTTGCATCCGCCGGAATGAGGGCGGCCGCCTTCTTCAGCCCGGCGGTTCCTGCAACACCTGCAGGCTCACCGAATACCCCGCAGCTTTTCCCCATAATCTTCATGGTCTCAAGTATCTCTTCATCGGAAACATTGACGGTAATCCCGCCGGATTCCCGTATTGCCATAAGGGCCTTCTCTCCGTTACGGGGCACTCCCACAGCGATGCTGTCGGCAATAGTATTCTCATCCATCCGCTCAATCGGTTTTCCGGTTTCAATTGCCCGGTTTACAGGACAGCAGCCTTCAGCCTGAACGCTGATGAGCCGGGGCAGTTTTTCGATAAGACCAATGGCATAAAGATCCTTAAAACCCTTCCATACCCCGGCTATGGTACAACCGTCCCCCACGGAAATTGCCACATAGTCGGGAACCTTGAAGCCAAGCTGTTCGGCAATCTCCAGAGATACGGTCTTCTTCCCTTCCATGAGATAGGGATTTATCGCAGCATTCCTGTTGTACCAGCCCCACCTTTCAATGGCCTCCGCGGAAAGCCTGAAGGTTTCCTCGTAGTTTCCCCTGACACTGATCACCTGTGCGCCGAATATAAGAAGCTGCGTCACCTTTCCCTTAGGCGCACGTTCGGGTACAAAGATAAAGGCCCTGAGCCCCATGGCGGCGGCTCCGCCCGCAAGGGAAGAAGCGGCGTTTCCCGTAGAAGAACAGGCGACAGTATTCCTGCCGGCATGCGCGGCCCGCACTACCGCTATTGCCGAAGCCCTGTCCTTGAGGCTTGAGGTGGGATTGAGACCGTCATCCTTTATGTAAAGGGTTTTAATTCCCAAAAGTTCTCCAAGGCGGTCTGCCCTGTAAAGCGGCGACCAGCCGGCCCTCAAGGGTGAAAGCCTCGAAGCTTCCTCAATGGGGAGCAGTTCCATGTAACGCCACATGGAAAATTCCTTCCGTTCGGCAAGTTTTTCGCGGGTCAGCCTGGTTTTGATGTAATCATAATCATAGACTATCTCCAGCATGCCTCCGCACTTGACGCAGGTAAGGGTGCTGTCATCAGCTTCATGTTCCGCCCCGCAGCCGGCGCAGACCGCTCCTTTTACGTTTTTCATTACCTGAGAAGCCCCGTCCTTTCGTTAAATTCATTGATAAGGGCATCGACCTCATCAGCCTGTTTCTGAACACCGAAGAAACTCTTTTCCTGATGATACCACTGATCATCCAGATCCGCGGAAGTCCTTCCCTGCTGTTCCACCCAGGTGTAGTATTTGAGATTGTGCACCCGCTTCCGTTCCGTATACGTCAACTCCAGCATGTTATCCGTACTTTCACCCATAAGGCTCCGTTCAAAGTCCCCGGCCGCCATGAGGCATGTATAGGCGCCCAATTCCTGCTGAAGCTCCGCAAGGCGGCTCTTGTACATATCAACCGAATCGGTCAGCACCGTTGCCACCACATCATTTTCAGTCAGTTCGTAGTACTTTGCAAATTTAATGCAGCAGAGCATGTTGGAGATGCCCGAAATTCCCATAAGGGCAAGCTTCTCAACAGTATTCCTGTCAACGCCGGCTTCCTTTACCAGATACTCTTTCCCGGCCTCTTCATTGAAGAGCCTGAGGAGAGCCATGCTGTCATTATCGTCAATGGCAATGGCCATGTCGGTATTCTTTACATTGTGCACCCAGGGAATGTGCTTGTCCCCGATACCTTCAATTCTGTGGGAACCGAAACCGTTATTGACGATTGTGGGACACTGCAGGGCTTCACCGGCGGCGATCCTGCTTGAAGGATAACGCTGTTTGAGGGCGTCGCCGCTCGCCAGGGTGCCTGCTGAACCTGAAGTAAAACAGACGCCGGCAAAATTGCTGTCTTTGCCGCGGATACTCTCAAAGGCTTCGGCTATCGCGGAAGCGGTAACATTGTAATGCCAAAGATAGTTGCCCATCTCTTCAAACTGATTGAAGATCATCACATCCTTGCGGGTGGTTTTGAGTTCATGCACCTTGTCAAAAATTTCCTTGACATTGGATTCGGTTCCCGCAGTGGCGATGATCTCGGTAGCCACGGTCTTGAGCCACTCAAAGCGCTCACGGCTCATACCTTCCGGCAGTATGGCGATGGAATCCACCGCCAGCAGCCTGGAATTGAAGGCCCCTCCCCGGCAATAGTTGCCCGTTGAAGGCCAGGCGGCTTTCATGGCGGCGGCATCAAACTGCCCTGTTACAAGACGCGGTACAAGGCAGCCGAAACTGGCTCCCACCTTGTGACAGCCTGTGGGAAAAAACTTTCCTACCATGCAGATGATCCGGGCATCGACACCGGTAAGTTTCTTGGGCAGCTCTATGAAGTTAGGCCCTCCATAAAGCCCCCCGTATTCTATGGGTTCATTTTTCCAGCTCACCCGGAAAAGATTTACCGGATCAAGATCCCGGAGCCCCGTCTTCCCGAGCCGTTCCTTTACCGGTGAAGGAATCTTGCCGGGATCTTTCATCTGGGCAAGGGTAGGGATAATTACTCCCCGTTCCTGTGCCTTTTTGACATTCCGCTCAATAACCGTGTTGTTTATTGATAAATCTATCATTATTTTCTCCTTCCGGCTTTGGCACGCTGTAAAGTATATGCCATATGGTGTTTCTTTTCAATTGAAAAACGGGTAAGATGTATCCATGCGGTCTTCGGTCGCACCATTACACCAAACAGGCGGCGAAGCTTCATGAACAAACATGTTTCCGCCCTCATCCTTGCGATCCTCTGTATGCTCTTCTGGGGTTTTTCCTTCATCTCCACCAAAATCACTGTTGAAGTTTTTCCGCCTATGAGCATCGGCGCCCTGCGTTTTGCCATGGCAATGGTTTTTCTCTTTGTTCTCAGGCGCTTTTCCCCGGGCATCATGAGACACGAAAAACTTGAAGGCCGGGACATTCCCCTTCTGGCAGGGGCCGGCCTGAGCGGAGTGACTCTCTACTTCTTCTTTGAAAACAACGGCCTTACCTTTATCACCGCATCGGAGGCTTCGATCATCACCGCCGCCATTCCGGTACTGATGATCATCACCGAATCTCTCGGCGCCGCATTCCACCGGAACAAAATACAGAATACTGCGGCAAGACCCGGAGGACTGCGCCAATGGACCGGAGCCCTGGTCTCCATGATCGGGGTATGGCTTGTCGCCAGGGTATCATTCTCCCTTGAAACTGCCGCCACGGGGAAAACCGCCCTGGGCTACCTCTGCATGGCAGGAGCCGCCATAAGCTGGGTTGCCTACAGCTACCTTACCCGCCCGCTCTTCAGCCGCCATTCCCGGCTCTTCATCGTGTTCTGGCAATCGGTCTTCGGTTTTCTGGGTTTCCTTCCCTTTGCCTTTCTTGAAATTCCCTCATGGGGAGAGGCAAGTCCCACCGTAATCTGCCACCTGGTTTTTCTCGGCCTCTTCTGTTCCGCCCTCGCCTACTGGTTCTACGCCGAATCAATGAGGCATCTGGGTATTTCGATCAGCTCCCTCTTCATCAACCTGATCCCCGTAGTCACGGTTATTGCGGGTTTCTTCGTCCTGGGGGAACGTCTTTCATACGTGCAATGGCTGGGCGCAGTTCTGGTGTTGGGCGGGGTCTACCTCGCAATGTTTGAAAAAGAAAAAAGTAATGGCCTTATTCGGCAAGCAGCCGGGTTCTCGAACACGTCTAATGAACAAATGCATTAAGAACGAACCTCAAAAAGCAGCATCTAATACATTTTTAGATATTCGTTCCTGTTCCGGGGATACCATAATTTCCTTCCTTCTTCGACTTTGCGGTACAGTTCAGCATTTGCCCAATCTATTTTTCCAGCAGATACAGAAATTCTTTTACGTGTATCCCGCGGGCGTTGAGATTTCTGCTGCCCCTGAATGTATTATATTTTGTTTCCATCACTTCAACTTTTCCCTGCTTCTCCAGCATACTCTTCATTTCGGCTGTACCTATAAAACCTTCCGAATTGAATGAAATCAAGACAAACTTTGCCTTGACGGCGGCAACCAGCTCGGCCAATGAAGAGGCGGCATGATTTCCCCTGTTGTAATTTGAGCGGTTCCAGTTTTCGGGAATGCCGGAAATTTTACTGATCCTTTCAGGATATGTATAAGCGGCAATCAAATTGAGCATGAAGTAATTGGATCCGTATGGATGCTGGTTATACGGCGGATCGAGATATGCAATATCCACCTCCGGCGCTTCGTGGACGATCCTGTTGGAGTCCCCGTTATAAACTATTACACGGGAATTAAAGCTGCTGAATATGGGAAACGGCAGTTTTATTTCACCCCGTATCCTAAGCAGGGCATCCCGGTTTTTTCCGCCGAACTGCCCGGCGCCGGTCACCCTGTTTTTATAAAAACCCTTGAATACGCCGGAGGTATTTGCGTGTATCGAAGCTTCCGAGAGGAGGGGCGCAATAAAGAACTTGCGATACATTTCGGGCATTTTTTCAATCAATTGCCGGGAAGTATCAATATACATTGCATTTCGAACGGTGTAAAACACCCGGTCTTCCGGTCTTATATTATTTTCGTCTTTGGGTGCATACAAGCCGGTAATCATACCCTTTTGTAATTCTTCCCCGGACAGAGAATCGGTTAGTTCATTATAGTATTCTTTCAATTCTCCAATGTTCAATTCGTCCCGGTTTGATAAATAGCATTGATTGATTATTGCCGAATACTTTTCAATATCATTTACAATTAAAAGCTTTGCATACCGTTTGAAATACCGGGCAACAATACCGGAACCGCTGAAAACATCGAACATATCAAGCTTGTTTTTGTTCAGTCTTTTTTGGACTTTGTCTATGCAGGTACCTATAAAATCAAGAAGTGTTCGTTTATTTCCGATGTATGTTATCAATTGCCGGGTGAGGTATTCTTCATTTTCGATTATTTCTTTTCCGTGTTCCGTATCCATCAATACACGGCATTATAATGTTTATAAAAGCAGGCTTCAAGGTCTCTGTGGTTCTGAGCGGCTATTCCCCGTTTAAGATAACCACGAACCAGGTGGAAAAAGTTCCGGCTATAAGAGGCTGTTCCAAAATCCGGTGATCCGGCAGGATCATAATTTTGAAACAGCAGTCTTAGATTTGGTGTCTGTCCACAAAGCCGATTATTTTGCGGACAGACATTCTATTCTTTAATACCCGATTCCGATCGCTATGGCGATGAGCACGGCCTGGGCAAGGAGCAGCCAGAGGAAGAGAGGCACGAGCCACTTCCACCATGCGGTTACCTTGACGCCGCCGATTCCGGCCATGACTACCGCAAAGGCGGTGGGCCAGAGGATGTTGGACAATCCGTCGCCGAACTGGAAGGCAAGAACCGCTACTTGGCGGGAGATGCCGAGAAGGTCGGAGAGGGGCGCCATGATAGGCATAACGGTGGCAGCCTGGCCTGAGCCGGAAGGAATAAGGAAGTTGAGCAGGGTCTGCAGGATAAGCATGA
This sequence comes from Treponema sp., assembly GCA_031278095.1. Lineage (GTDB taxonomy): Bacteria > Spirochaetota > Spirochaetia > Treponematales > Breznakiellaceae > JAIRNJ01. The sequence goes on along the minus strand of JAITLC010000133.1, from coordinate 6,939 downwards.
ATTCCCCTGCAAGCCATATAGGCAGATACTGAAGGGGAATAGACATACCGTAAACGACAGTATCAATGATGTTGCCCTCAGTCAGCACCACACGGATACCGCGGGCAATACCAACCATCATACAAGCGGCGGTAATATCGCCAAGCCCTGCAACCATCTTCCGGGAAAACTCATTTGGGCTCCAGCCCATGATAACGGCAATGACGACCGCCATGAGCAGGAATACTGTCGCAATTTCGCCAAAGTACCAGCCCCAGACTTTTACGCCGACTACGAATATCACCAGTGTCAGCAGGAATACCAGCATCGAAAGCTTCTGCCGGATGCCGAATTCATGATTCAATGAATCTTCGCCTATGGCGAATTTTGAAAAATCGTCCCCGGCGACAAGGCTCTTGCCGGGATCTTTCTGAATTTTGAGGGCATAACGGATCATGTAAATGGAAGCGACAATAATCATCACGACATGGCAGATGATCCGGTACCAGCTTCCCGAAAGGGGAGGCAGTTCGGCAATGCCTTGTGCAACGCCCACGGTGAAGGGGTTCATAAAGGCCCCGGAATACCCCATGCCGACGCCCAACGCGACTATGGCAACACCGATAATGGCATCATAGCCCATGGCGATGGCAATGCCGACAAAGATCGGGATAAAGGGCAGAGATTCTTCGAACATACCAATGGTACTGGCGGCAAAGCCGAAAATCACGATGAACAGCGGGATTATCACCGCCCTGGCCTTACCTTTAAGCACCCTGAGGAGGCCGGAAACCATGCCGTGAAAGGCCCCCGATGCGATAAGCAGGCTGATTGCGGCATAATCGATAAAGATAAAGAAGATAATATCCGCGGCATCAACCATCCCGTCAAAGATTGCCTTGACAGCCTTAAAAGGACTCACCGGGGTTTGATCTATCGCATGCCAGGATCCGGGAACGACTACGTTCCGGCCTGCCGCATTGGGGGCCCGTTCAAACTGGCCTGCGGGCAGCACCCAGGTAAGAACGGCTGCCACCAAAATGATAATAGCGAGCAACACGTAGACATGCGGCATGGCAAGTTTTTTCTTTCCCGCCGCGTTTGCATCAGACATATTCATGCCTCCTTATAGAATTATGGTAGTATTTTAAGACCGAAGACTCAAAATAGCAAGAGAAAAAATCCCTTTAGCGGGCGCCGAGTCAAATTTTTGTCTTCTTTTCAAGGCTTTCCTTAAAATCCTGCTGAATTTTGTTCCGAAATTCCCCGTCCCTGAACACTTTAAGCGCAAGGGCGGCAAGAATCTCGGCGCCCCTTTTCATGGCCTCAAAAGCGGCGGGCGCTTTCGTGGCCGCGGCAAATTCCCGGGTATGGAGAGCCAGATCCTCTCCGGTTATGGCTATGAGCGGCTGTACCGTGGGACAGCGGTAACTGACATTCCCTACGTCGGTGGAGCCTATCGGGGGGGAAATCGTCTCCATTTTTGCGCCCCGGCTCGTAAAGAGACCTTCAACTTCATCTTCCAGGGTCTTGATCCTCACCATGTCGGCAAAATCGTCGTAATTCTGCGTCCATTTAACCTCACAATCCAGGGCCAGGGCGGCGCCTTTGGCACATTTCATGATCATATCGTCTACCGAGGCAAGGGCCGCCATGGAAGCGGTACGGAATTCGACACGGATTTCGGCGTGTTCGGGGATCACATTCACCGCCTTGCCCCCATCGGTAATGGCGGCATTTACATGAATGTCCGGGGTAAAACATTCCCGCCGGGCGTCGATAAGATCCAGAAATTTCCGGGCGGCAGCCAGGGCGGAATGCCCTGCCCAGGGAGAAGCCACCGCATGGGCCGAACGGCCAAAAAATTCCATGGTGTAACTGCGGAGGCTCAGGGCATCCATATCGGCCTGACAGAGACCCCTCGAAGTGCTATGCATCATTGCGGCGAGGGCCAGGCCGTCAAAGACCCCCTTTTTCGCCATGATGATCTTCCCTCCGTCTACCTCCTCGTTGGGAGTGCCGACAATGTAGAGCTTCCCGGTAACAAGATCGCCGAGATCCGTCAGGGCAAGGGCGCTGAGCACGGAAAGTGAACCATGAAGATTATGCCCGCAGCCGTGACCCACCACGGGAAGGGCATCGTACTCCACCATGAGGGCGACGGAAGGGCCTGAGCCCCGGTCAAGCACTGCCCGGAAGGCGGTTTCCATCCCGCAATAGGGAAATTCAATCTTGTAGCCTGCCTTTTCCAGAATGGCAGCGATTTTCTTTGAACTTTCAAATTCCTGTGCGGAAATCTCCGGATGTGCGCCCAGGTCATCGCTCAGGGCCTTTGCCGTGGAGGCATGTCTTTCGACCGCTTCCCTTATACGCAGGCTAATATCCTTTTCTTCCATGGTTTCTCCTCCTGAATGATTCTACAATACCGAATAGAAAATTAGGAGTAGGGCCGGCCGCATGTCCTGATAGTAGAGGCCGTTCCAAAACTTCAAATTTTGGAACAGGCTCGAGATTCTTGTTGACTTACCATTTCCGCCAAAACCGGGACTATTCTGCAGAACATCCGGAATGTTATTTCCCGGCATGCCGGAGGGGTTTTTATCCTTGCCGCTCCCGGTGAAATGGAAGCCGATATGGTGTATTATCTTACCATGGGCTTTTTGGCAATCTTTACCTTTACCCGGCAGCGGGGTAGTCTTATATGGCCTCTCATTACCATTTTAAGAGGCGCCGTGCGTACACTGCCTCCGGGGATTGCCGGCATGAAGGATCTCTCAGGCGGCGTATCGGGGCCTATCATGGCAGCCGCCTGTCTTTCATTCCCGTATTAACAGCGTTTCTCTGTGCCGGGGAAAAATTATCGCCGACATGATGCGGGGTGCAGTCAAGGGCTAAAGGGAGGTATACGATGGTTCTTGGAAAAGAAAAAAAACTTGTCATGACAGGGGATTCCATAACGGATTTTGAACGCAAACGGCCTGTAGGAGAGGGGCTTTTTGAGGCTATGGGCCACAGCTATGTTGCCCTGGTGGATGCCTTCCTGAAAAACTGGTACCCCGCCTCCCGAATTCGCATAGTGAATATGGGGAATTCAGGCGATACGATCAGAGATCTCAAGAAACGCTGGCATAGCGATGTGCTGGATCTCAACCCGGACTGGGTTTCCATCCTTATCGGCGTCAATGATGTATGGAGACAGTTTGATTCTCCCCTTCGGCCCGAAGAACATGTATACCCCGAAGAATACCGGGAAACCCTGGATCAGCTTGTACAGTTTACCCGGAAGGAAGTGGAAGGCGTCATACTTTTAACCCCCTTCTATATGGAACCCAATCCCGGCGAACCCATGCGAAAGATGATGGATCGGTACGGAACCATCGTCAGGGAAACGGCAAAAAAACACGAATGCATCCTGGTTGATCTGCAGGAGCGGTTTAACGAGTACCTGCAACACTACAGCGCCCAATCCATAAGCTGGGACAGAATTCATCCGGATATCGTTGGAAACACGATCATTGCCCGGGCTTTTCTTGATGCCCTCGATTTTGAGTGGTAGCCCTGCAGAAATGTCATAAAGGTTGAGCTTGTTCCAAAAACCGAATTTTGGAACAGCCCTTGTTTATCAGAGAATAATTCCCGCTATTCTCTATCCATTATTCACGCTTTCGACTATACTCGTGTCCAGTAAACTACTTTTGGAGAACAGCATGTCCGATCACAGTACAGAATACCAGGGTTCCGCTACCATGGATAAGATCACCTCTCTGGCAAAACGGCGGGGTTTTGTCTTTCAATCTTCGGAAATTTACGGCGGCCAAAATGGCGCCTGGGATTACGGCCCTCTGGGGGTGGAACTCAAGAACCGCATAGCACGGAACTGGTGGAAAGAGATGACCCAGCTCCACGACGACATCGTGGGTCTCGACGCGGCTATTCTCATGCACCCCCGTACCTGGGAGGCTTCCGGTCATGTTGAAAATTTTACAGATCCCCTGGTGGACTGCAAGAAGTGCAAAACCCGTTTCCGGGCAGACCAGATACCGCCTGAAAATCTGGCGGCCAAAAAATGTCCCGACTGCGGAGGAGATCTCACCGATACCCGCAAATTCAACCTCATGTTCGAGACCCACATCGGCGCGGTGGAAGATGAAGCGGGTATCATCTACCTCAGACCCGAAACGGCCCAGGGAATTTACGTCAACTACAAAAACATCATCCAGTCCAATAGGATGAAGATCCCTTTCGGTATAGCCCAGATTGGCAAGGCCTTCCGCAACGAAATTGTAACCAAAAACTTTATCTTCCGTACCTGTGAATTTGAGCAGATGGAGATGCAGTTCTTCGTAAAGCCCGGTACCGATGTGGAATGGTTCAACGAGTGGAAGAAACGCCGCTGGGCCTACTACGAAAAACTCGGTGTCAGGATGGACAGCCTCCGCTGGCACCAGCACGGAAGCGGCGAGTTGGCTCACTATGCTAAAGACGCATACGATATCGAATACCTCTTCCCCATGGGCTGGAAGGAGCTTGAAGGTATCCACAACCGTTCAAATTACGATCTTACCCGGCATACCCGGTATTCGGGCAAGGATCTCCAGTACATTGATCAGGAAAACAGCAATGAGCGTTACATTCCTTTCATAATCGAAACTTCCGCCGGCCTTACCCGTACCCTCCTCATGCTCCTCTGTGACGCGTACGACGAAGAAAAGGTGATTTCGGAAAAAAATTCGGGCGGTTCCGAAGGAATCAGCGGAGAAACATCGCAGGAAACCCGTGGTTCCGCAGATGACTGGCGCACGGTACTGCATTTCCACCCCGCGGTGGCTCCTGTTACCGTGGCCGTGCTCCCCCTGATGAAGAAAGACGGACTTGCTGAGCTGGCTCAGGACATCCGTTCCGGCCTCAAAGAGGATTTTGCCACGGACTACGACCAGGCCGGCGCCATCGGACGCCGGTACCGCCGCCAGGACGAGGCGGGCACCCCCTTCTGCGTCACCGTGGACTACGAATCAAAGGAAAACGGCACGGTAACCCTCCGCTTCCGGGATTCCATGGAGCAGATACGGGTGCACAAGGATGAACTGGCAACACGGCTATATCAGGAGATAAAGGCCTACAAACGGATAAAGTAGGCAGCCGCCCGATTGCATCGGGAGATAAAGGCCTGCAAACGGATAAAGCGGACAGTTTACGGAGAACCGTCCACCCCATCCCCTTTGTGCTGTCTTTGTACGGAGGTCTTCCCTGGCATATTTTTTAACGTTTAATAACGTATCTTTTTCTTACCCTTCCTCAATTAAACCGGTGCTGGAAAACATTAACATTCAGTTTCCCGAAGGCTGGACAGGCGTCACGGGCGATAACGGCGCAGGCAAAACTACACTTCTCCTCATGGCTGCCGGAATTGAAAACCCTTCAGCGGGAAACATTCAGGGAAAAGGAGGAATATACTGTCCCCAACGTACCGATGATCCTCCCGGGGATTGGGAAGAATTTTTCTATTCGGGTGACAGGGATGCGGAACGTCTCATGAACCGGCTTAACATCAATACCGCCTTTATGGACAGATGGGACACCCTGAGCCACGGAGAGCGAAAACGGATGCAACTCGGCATAGCCCTCTGGAAAAACCCGCCGCTTTTGGCGCTTGATGAACCTACCAATCACCTTGACCGGGAAGGACGGGATCTCATTGCCGCAAATCTTGAAGAGTACCAGGGTATTGGACTTCTGGTGAGTCATGACCGGGCTCTGCTTGACCGGCTCTGCAAAAGCTGTCTCTTTCTCCGCAGGGGCAACACTGTCATGCGTCCGGGCGGCATAAGTCAGGGACTTGCCGAGGAAGAGCGGGAACTTCTTGCAGGCCGCCGCATGAAACAGAACCTTGCCGCCGAACGCAGCCGCCTGGCAGCCGAAGCCGACAAACGCCGCCGTACTGCCGAGAGCGCCAAAAACCGTCTCTCCAAAAAACATATCGATCCAAAAGACAAGGATACAAAGGGCAAAATCAATCTGGCAATAATCAGCGGCAAAGACGCTTCGGGGACAAAGCTTTACAGGAACATGCAGAACAGGGTGGAGCGCCTTGACCAGTCACTGGAAAAAGCTCAGAGCTTTGGGGAACAAAAAAAAGGCCTTACGCTTAGGGGAACAAAGGCAAAGATGGATTCACTGTGGCGCAGCCCGCCCGGTGAAATTCCTCTTGGAGAAGACCGGGTTCTGCAATTCCCGGAACTGGTCATCCTCCCCGAAAACCGCATCGCACTCACCGGGCCGAACGGCGCGGGGAAATCAACCCTGATCCGTCATATACATGCAGGGCTTCCGCCACAGCTAAAGACACTCTACATTCCCCAGGAGATCTCCGCCGAAGAAAGCGCGGGACTGCTCCGGAAAGTTTTGGATGAGAATGAAAAAACCAGGGGAGAAATTATCGCACGCTTTTCCCGTCTCGGCTCATCCCCGGCAAGCCTCCTTCAATCCAGCCTTCCCAGTCCCGGCGAGATACGCAAACTCATGATTGCCCGCGGGGTCTCTACAAAGCCTTCGCTCATCATCATGGATGAACCGACAAATCACCTGGATCTCACTTCGATGCAACTGCTGGAGGAGATGCTCGGCGAAGTTGAGGCCGCGCTTCTCCTTGTCAGTCATGACGAGGTGTTTCTTTCAAAGCTTGCAAACCGGGAATGGTCTATAAGCGGCGAGGGAAAACTGGAAGCAAAATAGCGTTGTTTGGAAACTTTAGTTTTTAAGGAAGTATCGATTTATTCAATCGAGAATGAGAACTTGTCTGACCAAAAAAAAGCATGGCAACTACCTACTTTCCCGCCCCTCGGGGGGGCAGTATCATCGGCGTTAGAGGGCTTGACTTCCGTGTTCGGAATGGGAACGGGTATATCACCTCCACCATTGTCACCATGCAATTACTTACACTATCAGCGGAAAAAAAATACG
>JAITLC010000117.1 GCA_031278095.1 Treponema sp. | reverse complement strand
TAATTTTCTTTTTGGTACGATATGGCATAATACTGTACTCCTTAAAAAATCGCCGAATCTGGTTCCAGTTTCCTGGCCATGTGATTCGCCGTATACACAAAAACAAGGCCGAAGACACTCTGGAGCATTCCCACCGCTGTTGCCATACCGTAATCGCTCATGCTGCGCAGCATACGGTACACGTATGTGTCGATAACATCGGTGGTGGAGAACAGTATGGAATTGTCCTGGACAATACCGTAGATCATGCCGAAGTCCCCGTAGAATATACGCCCCACGCTGAACAGGGTCATAAGAATTATAACCGGCCTCAAATAGGGGACGGTGATCCGTATAATTATCTGTAACCGGCTGGCGCCGTCAATCCTGGCGGCCTCAAACATTCCCGTATCCATGCCGGTTATGGCGGCGATATAGACGATTGCCATGTAACCGGCCCCCTGCCATATACGCAGGACAACCAGAATACCGGGCCAGTAAGCGGGTTCGGAATAAAAGTTGACGGCGGCGCCTCTTTCCTTGAGAAACATGGCGATAATCCCGCCGTCGCTCTGGAGAAAACTCCGCAGGAACAGGGAAATGACCGCCCATGAAATAAAATAAGGCAGAATGGAAATAGTCTGGGTAATCCGTTTTACCTTCGCCGATTTTATTTCCGAGAACATGATCGCCAGGGTAACGGCGGTAACAGTAGTAGCGATAATAAAAAGAACGTTAAGATAGAGGGTGTTCAGCATGACCTTTACGATGATGTCGTTGACGAAAAGAAACCTGAAATTTGCCAGGCCGCTGAACTTGCTGCCGAATATGCCCCGCACCAGGTTAAACTCCTGGAAGGCTATCACGAGGCCCCCCATGGGTATGTAGCTGAATACGAGGAAAAACAAGATACCCGGCAGGGTTAAGAGGTAGAGGGCAAAGTTCTTTTTCATTTCACCGGAAAATGATACCGCCTTCACGGTTTCCTCCGTCGTTGAAGATATAAATATGAGTATAAAATCCCTTGCCGACGGGCCGCATTGCAAAAATCCATAAAAACATTGTAAATATCCGGTTTTGTGGTATAGTGGGGTAACCGAAAGGAGTTTTTCATGGAAAGGATAGACCGCTTCGACGCTCAGTCCATGTTTCTCACCCATGCCGTCAGTGATGGGCCGTATTACCGGTATCACCGCCGCCCGGAATATGAAATCTTTTATGTTCGTGAGAGTCCGGGGGCAGGAGCGGGGAAGGAGAACGGCGTAATTCGACGCGTTGAAGGCTGTGAGTATACTGTCCAGCCGGGCGGTATCCTTTTAATCCCGCCTCATGTCTCTCACGATTGCCGTGTCCTTTCAAACGGACACTACGACCACCTTTCTATTCATTTCCTCCCCGAAATGCTGGATAAATCGGACCGTTCCCTGTTTGAGCCCCTCTTTAACCCGCGGCAGGCCTATTACCTGGACACTTCCGACACTACGGGTGTTTTCGCCAATTCCCTTCTGGGATGTATGGGCATGGGCAAAGAAATACAGGACCGGGCCATTAAATGCAGGATACTGTCCATCCTAACCCATTTGTACAAATTACAGGGCATGGGCTGCGGCATTGCTCCCCAGCGGGTTCTTCAAAACAAACGGGTGCGGGATATACTGGACTTCATCAGTGATAACCTGAGCCAGCCCCTTTCACTGGATGTCCTTTCCCGGCGTTTTTACATGAACAAGAATCACCTCAACGAGGTTTTTCGCAAAGAAACCGGAATCACCGTGGAACGCTATGTCCGTATTCAGCGTCTCTACATTGCCCGCCGGCAGATCGGCCTGGGCATGCAGGCAACCGAGGCCGCCTATGATGTGGGGTTCAACGATTATTCCAATTTTTTCAGGGCCTATAAAACCTTTTTTGGTCATGCCCCCGCCATCGAGGCGGCGCTAAACCACGGGCCTGTAGGCAAATAATCCGCAGAAAGAGATGAGGATTTTTTCTTTTGTCCGTGTCCGTCCGTGGTAAAATTAAAAACTCCTGCATTCGCTCTATTTGCTGTGCATCACCTCTACTCCGTCCCACTCCGGGGGAGGCGGGGTACGGGCATAGGCTTCGCAGCGTTTGCAGAGATTGTCCGCGTTGAAGTCGCCGGGAAGCAGGGCAAGTGTTTCCCTGAAGCGTAATGCGGCCTCGGCAAAACTGCGGCGGTAGTAAAGATCCATACCTGCATTGTGGATGGCCCAGGCCTTTGTTTCGGAAGGGGAAATGCTGCGCCTTACCGTATAGATCTTAACGCCCTTTGTTTTTCCTTTGACAGCAACAGTGTCAAGAAGCCGGGCAGGGATCTTTGGTTCAAGACTCCTCATCTTTTCGTAGAGGAATTCTGAAATAAGCAATTCCGAATGGTATGTTTTTGTAAGTCCCTCCATGCGGCTTGCCAGGTTTACTGCATCCCCGATGACCGTATAGTCCATCTTCCGCTCGCTGCCGATATTTCCCACAGTAACAATACCGTAATTGATCCCAATGCCGATGTTGAATTCCTTCTTTCCCAGCTTCCGCTGGTTTTCGTTGAAGCCTGCCAGCGCATCGATCATGTCGAGACCGGAAAGAACTGCGGAAAGGGCGTCGTCATCGTGTTTTACCGGAGCGCCCCAGAAGGCCATAATGGCGTCTCCGATGTATTTGTCAACAATGCCGTTGCGGTTCATGATGATGTCAACCTGGCCGGAAAAATAACGGTTGAGCGAATTTACAAGATCATCGGGGGCCATGGATTCTGAAATGGTAGTAAAACCGCGGATGTCGGAGAAGAGTATGGCCAGTTCCCGGTTTTCCCCCGTGAGCATTGATTCGGGAGAGGCAAAAAATTTGTCGATTAAATCTTTTGGAACATACTTCTGGAAAATATGGCGGATTCTGGTTTCCTTTTTCCCCGCAAGAACCGCATCAAAGGCATAGCGCTTGATCTGGGAGTAGGCCTTGTCAAGTTCCCCCGTCATGAGGTTGAAGGTTCGGGCAAGCTCCCCGGTTTCATCCCGGTATTCCACTTCCACCCGGGAAGAGAGATCGGCGGAACTTATGATGGTCTTCATGGTTTGTACCACCCGGCTTAAGGGACGTGTGAGATGCCGGGAAAAGAGGATGAGCAGTATTACTGCGGCAACGATTGCCGCCGTCAGGGTAACAATGGTCTGGAAGGCGATGCGGTTTGCGTCCCGGTAAAAAACGGCCTTCTCCTCGGTGAGGAGTATATACCACCGGAAGGGAGGGAAGAAAAAGGAACGGAATACCCGTTCCTTCCCGCCGATTTTAGCCGTCATGATCCCCTGGTTTTCTGCCTGCAGGAGGCTTGCAAGCGCAGGCTGTTCCGCGGGGAGAATTTCAATTGAACCTGTGGACATGACCGCGTTCCCTTCGGTGTCAAGCGCGAGAATCAGTTCCGTACTGCTGAGTATGATGCTGCGGCCGTAATTTTCCACCGCCTGCTTGGCCGCGTCAACCATGTCGGGGTTCCCTGCATAGCCGTTTTCAACAAGAAGAGACCACTGGTTTTCGGCATATTTTTCCAGTTCCGAAGCTTTGAAGCTTAAGAACTGCTGTGTGATACGGCTGACCCCATTTACCGCATTGAAATAGGAGGCGGTTTCGGCAAGACAGAGGCTAACAATAATCAGGGGCAGGACAACGAGAAATATTTTAACGCGGATCTTCATAAGAAAGACAATACAGAAGAATCCGGAAAACGTCCATTGGAACCGAATGGACGCGTAAAGAAAGAAGGAAGCTTTTCAGGCTACACTGGGTGTATTCATTACGGCGGCCTTGTCAGCCTGATAAATATAGCCGGTTTTGACACAGATTTCGAAAAGATGCCGCGTCATGGATTCTTCTATGATCCGCTCATTCCCGTCGAAGATTCTGGTCAGCCTGACGAGAAAACCGTCTTCAGTTTCCCGGATAATATCCAGGTATTCGTTTTTACCTTCCCGGCATTTGATGCAGTACCGTTTCATATCTCTATTATCGGTACAAAGGTTTCCCCTACTTTAGCCTTACCGTAAATCCCGGCGGATAGCCTTTCCTTCGGCGCTGAGCAGGCCGGTAAGTTTCTTCCAGGGGATGCGGACTTCGATGGGCCCCATGAAATAGGGGGTAATCTCGTACTGATCCCAGTGGAAACCCACTCCGTCCTTGTCCAGGAAGAAATTTTCCGTAATTTCCACACTTTCTTCAAAAAAACCGCCTTCCGTAAGGGCTGTACCGGGGCCGAGATCCGCCCGGGAACGCAGAGCGTCGTTGATAAGGGCTGTAAGTTCCCCTTCCGCGCCGTTTTTGATGATGAAAGCGGTATCGATCTGCCGTCCGGCAGGACGGTCAATGACAAAGTAGCGCTGTTCCCGATTCCCGTGGGCGCCGCCTGTATAGGATTCACTGGTTTTACTGAAAACCCGGACGCGGGGGCTTTCTGTTTTAAGACTTACCGTTTCGGTATGATACCAGTTCATCGACTCCCCGTAATCGTCTCCTTCCTTGAAGCCGCTTTTTACTTCAAGATACTCAGTCCGGTAAATCTCTTCCCTCTCCGCGGCATACTGTTCCGCCGTCTTCCCTCCGTATACGAGGGAACGGAAGAGGACGGAATCGGGATCCTCATCCTCCAGACTCAGAAGATTGAATTCCTGCTCCATGGAGGGTTTTCCGGCGCCTGTAAGGGGGATGCTCTTTTTTTCCGAAAAAGTGATGAAACGGGCCCTGCTGTCTTCCCCGGGCGCGCTTTGACAGGCGCAGATCAATGCCAGGCTTAAAACACCGGGCAGAATGGTATAAAGTATATTCTTTTTCATATATGTTTTACACTGGTGTCCAAAATAGGAATAGATTTTACCATATGAACTCCTGTTGAATCAATAGGGTTATCAGTAATTTTGGAGGAGGCGATGGATCGAACAGCCATTCAAAAAGACTCATCCTTTGAAGCAGCATCGTTTTGATAAAGGAAATAAAATTGGTAAATGAGCCTGTTCCAAAACTAATTGACTGTGCGCTAATGCGCACGGTTTTGGAACAGGCTCTTGGAAAAACCGGTCAAAAACCCCGGTTTTCCCTCAAATCCAGGGAAGCTGTTCCAAAAACTGCGGTTTTGGAACAGCCTCAAATGACATCGCCATGTTTTTTGTCCGTACTTTCAGAAGATAGAACAATAGATACACTATGTATGAAAACGGGGTACATCCGTACGAAAGCTAAATTCTTCCTCTTGTACAAAATTTCAATGTTTGGTATTATTTTTTCATGCGTTAGGCCAAACCAGCCCTGAATAAGGAGTGAATATGGCAAAAAACAGGAGTCATTCCATAGTATTTACCCTGGCGGTGGTGTTTATTACGGGAATAATCGGCATAGCCCTGTTATTATCCTTTATTTTTATAAGCAATTTCTATTCCTTTACCCATCGGGAAATTGAGTCTGAAACCCGCGCGAGCATCGATCAAATGAAGGAGAGCATAAGCGGCTTGTTTGACCG
>JAITLC010000083.1 GCA_031278095.1 Treponema sp. | reverse complement strand
AAGCCCAGGGCCTTGAATTTAGCCAGCAGGTTGGGCACGACCATGTGTTCCACCATTTCCCCAAACCTGTTGGTCAGTTCCCCAACCCTTTTATCGGTCTCCTTCATCTGCCGGCCGGTAGCCGCTATCTGCCGGCCGGTAGCCGCTATCTGCTCCTTTGTCTCCTGAAACTTCCGATCCGTCTCCTGAAACATCTTCCAGACCTTCTCAAAGGTAGGGGGATCATTGGGATCTATAACGAATTGCTGCGCCCTTTTCATACCATGTCTCCTGCTTCTAATGTACCATATTTTACCCCTTCAGACAATGCGCAACGCAGAGCCATACCGTTTTGCCGACCCAGCCCCCTCCTGCAGGTGCTGCCGGGGATCGTCAAAGCGATCAACGGCAAAATGCCGATCTTTGTGGACTGTTCGATTAATTCATGTTTACCGATCCTGTCATCCTGAAAGACATATTTCCGTATGGCCGCCAGGAAATCTACCGCAGTTGAAAACCACTACTGTCCGGTTTAGTTAGATAAAATTTGTAATACCCCGGCATCGCCAGAAAATTAACAAACAGCCAGCCTTCCGGCATATGCCGGTTCTGCATATACATGACGTCCGCTTTCAGAAACATTTTATAGCTGTCAAACATCTCTTCAATCTCGTTCCGTTGCTTATACGCTTCATATAGATATTGAGCGCTTTGGTTCTTTTCGGTACGGTGGATAAGCGTCACGGTTCCAAAAGGATATGTCGGTCATATTCCCCTTAACCAGGCGGTAATAGACCGGCCGGGAAAACGCGGCCTGGAACAGGTACATCACTCTGATATGTTTCCCAAAATCTCCCGCCCCATTGTACCCTTTCGCGTTAAGGGCCGGATGCTCCGGCGCGCTCATGACATGGGTTAAATCCATCAAGACGAAGGTATCATTCCCCGAGGGTATCAGGACTCGCATAAAGGAGAGTACCAATTCCCGGTTCTCTCCTGCGAACCTCAGCAGGGAAGCAAGATATTTATTCAATCGAGAATAAATCAGTACTGCTTTAATGCGGTATTTGCGCAATGAAATGAGCAGATACACAGGGAAGCGCTGATTGGCGTCATTTAATCAGCGTTTCCCTAAACTATGATGAGTGTATCAAGACCATCGGCTTTAACCGGAAGTACGCCATCGGCATTCTCACCAGCGAAGGAAACACCAAATTCCTGCGTGTAAACGGGAAATTCATCAAAGCCCACGTGACCCACAAAATCAGAAAAAAGCAGGTCTATGAAAAATATTATGCACCCGATGTGGCCGTCTGTATTATATGATTGCGGGAAATATGTGCGGGAGACGCTTAGTTCTGCTCATTAGAACAAACATCGCCGCCCTCACCCGTATGAATTTGGCGCCCAGACCTATTCGCCGGCGTTTAGCATATCTTCCGCCATCCTGTCTATGTCCGCGCGAAAATCCTGCCAGCGGGGTTTGCTGATCCACTGGAGAGCCTCAAATTCGCCTTCGGGGATGCCGGCGATTATTTCGCACGCCAGGGGAATTTCGATTCCCGCCTCTTTTTCCCGCGCCTGACGGAAGGCTTCGGGCCAGTCGATCTTTTCGTGGAGAAATATTTCTCGCAAATCCGCCACATCCTTGGCGGCATAGCGGAAAAGGGCGGTGATTTTGTTTGAAAGTATGTTCTGGATGGAATCAGTACGGTCAAACAGAGCGGTCTTTACCAGGGGCCCAAAATGGGGAACCAGATCGTTTACAAAATCAAGCTTTAACAGTATATCCGGATTTCCCCGGTATACCTTAAAGGATACGAAATTGTCGTTCCGGATAAATTCTAAAGAGGTATCCCAAAAAAAACCGTTTTCCGAAAGTTTGGAAAAAACAGCGTCTATCTGCTCGTCATATTCCACGCTGAAATTTACAAAAAAATCCAGATCCTCCGAATAGCGGTGGCGGTAATAGGCGCGGCTAAGGGCGGTTCCGCCGGTCAGAAAAAAATCGGTTCCGCTTTGATTGATAATGTTCAGAACCCCATCCTGCAGGGGATACAGGTTCTTTTCGTAGTATTCCGACGGCGAAGTCAAAGAGCCTCCTTCGGCCTTTCGGCCAGATGCGCCGTGAAAGCTCCGGGGTGTAGAGGGCCTTTATCTTTTCAATCCCCCAAAGGGCAACCACATACTCCCAATGGAGCCGTTCCAGGGAACGGACCAGCAGGGTCTTCCGATCAAAGGGCCCGGCCTTTTCCACGCCGCCCTCAAGAACCGTCAGCATATCTTCGGGGCTGGTCGTATGATCCCAATTAAGAGAATTCAGACAGGCAAGTTTTTCCTCACGGGACAGTACCATGCATAAAAGCTAGAACGGGAAACAGAAACTGTCAAGGCCAACGCCTTTGAATTCATCTATATCTCGGTTTAAGATAACTACGAATACTTTATGCTATTTTGTATAAGGGGTAACTTATATCTGACGGGATATAGGGGCCGGCGCCGATTGCTTCGTGTTGGGAGGGAACGGTCAGGGTTGATGCTCTGGCAGACCTCGTCATAAATACTAATCACAACGGCGACCAAAGGAAAGAATGAGGAGCAGCGTCTTGGCGCCGCTGCCCCGGATAGGATCCCGGTATATCCCGAGCAGAGCTCTCTATTTTTCCAACGTTATTAGAAGGAGAAGAAAATGACAGGGCGGTATGCGGGGATCGACCCGGCGAAGCGGACGATGGAAGTGTGCATTGTTGAGGGAGCGAAGATAGAGCGGTACGGGCTTAGGACGGATGAGAAGGGGAAGAAAAACCTGACGCTGCTTGTGAGGGAGAGCGATGTGGCGGGGTATGAAGTGGGCGGCCGCGGGAACCGGCTGGCGAGGGCCTTGCAGCCAGATCATACTTCCATGCTATATTCAATATAATAAGAGGCTTTCCCAAAACTGAAGTTTTGGGAAAGTAACCTTAGATTTAGAGGAAAAACGGACTTTTGGCCGATTTCTCCAAAGCCATTCCCGAAAAACCTGAGTTTTGGGAATGGCTCACAATAGAGCTTGTTCTGAAACCAACCGGTTTTTGGAACAAGTTTTGACACAAGGAGAATACCATGCAGGTTTTGAAAACCCCGCGTCCGGCGGAAGACCGGGGAGTATACAGCATTCTGGAAACAATGGATGTGGATTCGGGAAAACGTACTGTGCTAAGGGAATTTGACGATACTGTCGAAGCTCCCAACTGGACAAAGGACGGACAGTACCTCATCTTCAACCGGAACGGAAGAATCTACCGTTACGAGCTTGCAAGCGGAACCATCACGGAGATCTACACCGGCGTCTGTACCGTATGCAACAACGATCATGTCCTCTCCCCGGATGGTTTTTCGATTGCGATGAGTCACAATACCATCGAAGACGGTCAGAGCCGGATTTACAAGACCCTCCTTTCAGGTGGAGAACCTGTGCTTGTCACCCCCATTGCTCCGAGCTACCTCCACGGCTGGAGTCCTGACGGCAGGACGTTTGCGTACTGTGCGGAACGGAACGGCCAGTTTGACATTTACACGATTCCCGTGTGGGGCGGCCGGGAAAAACAGCTTACCGGTACCCAAGGTCTCGACGACGGGCCGGAATACTCCCCCGACGGCAGGCACATCTGGTTCAATTCAACCCGTTCAGGCGCCATGCAGATCTGGCGCATGGAAGCCGACGGCTCCAACCCAACCCAGATGACCTTTGATGAAAGCAACAACTGGTTTGCTCATGTATCGCCGGACGGCTGGCGAGTCGTCTTCATCTCCTACAAAAAAGGAGATGTTGAACCGGACAATCATCCGCCCAACAAGAACGTGCAGCTTCGTCTCATGAGCGCCAATGGCGGAGATTTCCGGGTAATAGCTGAACTTTTCGGAGGCCAGGGCACAATCAATGTCAATTCATGGGCGCCGGACAGCAGGCAGATCGCCTTCGTGTCCTACAGGCCGAAAAAATAGGAACCATAATTTCTAACCAGCCTGCCTCTCTGAATTGAGCCTGTTCAAAAAAACTGAAGTTTTGGAACAGCCTCAATCGAAAGTCTTACTTTTGTCCGTAGCTGGCGTTGGGGCCGTGCTTGCGCTCCCAGTGTTTACGGATGATGTGTTCAGGCAGCGTTTCTGCGTCTGCCTTCAGGGTCAGTGTCAAAAGGGCCATCCTGCAGACTTCTTCCAGAACTGCGGCATGGTAAATCGCCTGCATGGCGTTCTTTCCCCAGGTAAAGGGGCCGTGGCCTGCCGCCAGTACCATTGCCATGTGTGCAGGATCGATGTTTTCCCTGCGGAAGGTTTCTACAATCAGATTCCCTGTCTCAAGTTCATAGTTGTTTTTCACCGCTTCTTCACTCATTACGGGAGTACAGGGTATCTCCTCTGCTCCATGATCCGCATGGGTCGTGCCAAAAACCGGTACGGAAAGCCGGGCCTGAGCCCAGGCTACCGCATGGGTGGAATGGGTGTGTACAATTCCTCCCAGGCCCTCAAAATCCCGGAAGAGAACCCGGTGGGTTTCCGTATCGGAAGAGGGGTTGAGCTTCCCTTCCACTACCCGGCCTTCAAGGTCAACTACCACGAGATCCTCAGGTTTCAGATCCCTGTAGGCAACCCCGGATGGCTTGATCGCAAAAACAGCTTTACTGCGATCAAAGGCCGAAGCGTTGCCCCAGGTGTATATGGCAAGCTTCTGCCTGGGGATCTCCATGTTGGCCTCCCAAGCCTCTTCCCGCAGTGACTTGTAACTATCCAACTGAGTTCTCCACAAAGGCGCCTAAGGCCCGGTACTGTTTGTAAATACCGTCGTAAACTTTTACCATCTCCTTATTGGGCTCGTAGATCTTTTCGATGGGGGAACAAAGCGCCGCCTGCGCAGAAGGAATGTCGGGGTAGAGGCCCGCAACAGTGGCGGCAAACATCGCCGCTCCCAGAGCCACAGCCTGATCCCCCGCAGGAATATTGATGGGCATGTTAAGCACATCGGCCAGAATCTGCATGATGAAGGGCGACTTCCGCGCCACGCCGCCTACACCGATGATCCCCTCGATGGGTACTCCCTGTTCCCTGAAGCATTCCACAATGGCCCTGGCGCCGAAGGCGGTTGCCTCGGCAAGAGCCCGGTAGACACGGGGAGCATCGGAACCCAGGGTAAGGCCGCAGATCGCCGCGGTAAGGCGCTGATTGGCGACGGGTGTACGCCTGCCGTTAAGCCAGTCCAGGGCGACAACACCGGTCTTTTGGGGGTCGATCTTTGCAGCCTCCTCCTCAAGCCGGGGAATGATCTTCTTTGAAAGCGCTGCTTTTATCTTTTCTTTTACATCCCCGTCGAGTCCTTCAACTTCATCCAGCAGGGTTTCTGCGGGCCATGAAACAAGTTTCTTGAACCATGCATACACGTCCCCGAAGGAACTTTGGCCTGCTTCGTAACCCAAGAGCCCCGGCAGCACTGAACCGTCAACCTGACCGCAGATACCTGCCACAAGCTGTTCCGGCCCCGAAGATTTCGGCCCCACGGTTACATCGCAGGTGGAAGTTCCCATAACCCGGATAAGCCAGCCCGGCTTTACACCGCCGCCCACTGCGCCCATGTGGGCATCGTAGGCCCCCACCGCCACGGGAATACCGCCGGGAATACCGAGCCTTTCGGCCCATTCGGTACAGAGGAAACCGGCGGCCTTATCGCTTGTCCAGGTTTCCATTCCCAGGCTTTGGCGGATCTTCACCAGCCGGGGATCAAGCCGGGAGAGAAAACCCTCAGCCGGATAGCCGCCGTAACTTTCATGCCACATGGCCTTGTGGCCCATGGCGCAGCGGCTCCGCTTGATTGTGCAGAGTCCCTTGTCCCCGGAGAGGAGCAGAGTCATCCAGTCGCAGTGTTCCACAAAGGTAGCGGCGGCTTCCGCCACTTTTTCGTCAACGCTTAATATATGAAGAATCTTGGCCCAGAACCATTCGGCGGAATACGTACCCCCCTCGTACTGGGTAAAATCAATACCGCCCCAGGCTTTGGCGGTCTTGTTGATCTTGTCGGCTTCGGCAAGGGCGGTATGATCCTTCCATAACACAAACATTGCGTTAGGGTTCTCGGCGAATTCCTTCCTCATCGCCAGGGGAAGACCGTCGTTATCCGCGGCGCAGGGGGTGGAACCGGTGGTATCAATGGCAATGCCCTTTACTTTGGCGGCAATCTCTTTCCCCGCCTGGGCAACAGCCTCCCTTACCGTCCCTTCAAGCACGTCAATATAGTCCTGGGGATGCTGCCTGAACTGGTTTGCCGCCGGATCGCAGTAAAGCCCCCTGGTCCAGCGGGGGTAATTCATCACCGAACCGCCGGCCTGCCCTCCTGTTGCCGCATCGATCAACACTGCCCGGGCCGAATCAGAGCCATAGTCCAGCCCCAGTACATAGGCCTCACCCTTTATCATGACAATCCTCCACTTACTTTAATTAAAGCTGCTCTGAAACTTCAGTTTTTCATCGAACCGAAAGTTTGCCAACAACCATTAATACCGCAATTTCGCAGCCGAAAAATAAAGGGTTCCCCGGCTGCGAAATTGCAGGGCTTGTGAGAAACCAACCGGGTTCTCGAACAAGTCTGTTTTATGAAATTCCACCCAATCGTATCACATTCCACGAAGCCGGGGGAAGAGCAATCTCAAGTTTTTTTGATCCCGCATTCCCTTCGATTTTTCCGCCGCTCTGCAGGGCCGGCTTCACCTTCTCCTCCGCGGCGGAATTCACCGCGTGGAGATCGGCATTGCAGAGAACCCTGTGTTCCAGAAGACGGACTTCGCCGAAACCGGCGATGAGGGCTTCGAGCTCCAAATTTTCCTTGAGGTTCCGGTTTACGGCAAAGATCGTAATCTCCTTCTTTTCCTCATTGTGAACCGCAACGGTTTCAAGGTAGGGCACATCGCTGTACTCCTTTGAATCGTAACGGCCGCATTTCACCGGGCAGCGCAACACCGTTCCCCTGCCGTAGAGGGACGCGTCCATATAGGGATAGTAGATCGTCTGCCGCCATGAAGGACCGCCCGGCACGGTCATAATGGGAGCGATGACATTGACAAGCTGGGCAAGGCAGGCAATCTTTACCCGGTCGGCATTTTTCAAAAGAGTTATCAGCATGGTTCCTGCGACAAGTGCGTCTTCCATGTTGTAAATGTCTTCCAGAAGAGACGGGGCCTCCGTCCACTTTTTTATTTTCTGATCCGCAAGGTTACTGTGATACCAGACATTCCATTCATCAAAGGACAGATTTACTGTTTTCTTGCTGTTCTTGCGGGCCTTAACAAGATCGCAGATCCCCGTCACGGTTTTAATGAAGGTATCCATCTCAAGACTCCGGCCCAGGAAGTTGGGAGTATCCTCTTCATGATTTCCAAAGTAGATATGAAGCGAAACATAGTCAACAAGATCATAGACATGATCCAGCATCTCCGCTTCCCAGGAACCGAAGGTAGGCATACGGGCATTTGAAGACCCGCAGGCTACAAGTTCTATCGAAGGATCAGTCCACTTCATCACCTTGGCGGCTTCCGCGGCAACCCTGCCGTACTCACCGGCTGTACGGTGGCAGATCTGCCAGGGGCCGTCCATCTCGTTACCCAGGCACCAGAGTTTATACCCGTGAGGCTCCTCAACACCGTGGCTCCGGCGGAGATCGCTCCAGTAACTCCCCCCGGGGAAGTTGCAGTATTCGACAATGTTCCGCGCTGCCTCGGGCCCGCGGGTTCCCAGGTTCACCGCCATCATTACATCGGTATCGGCTTTTTTTGCCCAGCGGGCAAATTCGTTAACCCCCACCTTGTTGGATTCTTTTGTACCCCAGGCAAGATCCAGCCTCACGGGCCTTAAATCCACAGGCCCCACGCCGTCCTCCCAGTTGTAGCCTGAAACAAAATTCCCGCCGGGGTAGCGCACGATGGGTACATCAAGATCCTTCACCAGTTTTATTACATCCTTCCTGAAGCCCAGCTCGTCAGCCTCCGGGTGCCCCGGCTCATAGATGCCTTTGTAAACAGCCCGGCCCAGATGTTCGATAAAGGAACCGTAGATCCTCTTGTCCGTTTCACCGATGGAAAATTCCCTGTGAAGTGTTAGTGTTGCTTTCATATTATTTCTCCTGTTTATTAAGCTTGTTCCAAACCACGGTTGGTTTCGGAACAAGTTTTATTTTGAAAATTTTACAGAGCAGGGCTGTTCGGAAACTTTAGTTTTCCATGCGGTCGTCCGAAAAATGTCCGGCAAGCCGGACTTGAAAAACGTGTTCGGACAGCTTCCTTAGTGCGGGCTGACCGGGAAGTAACCAGATCCTGGACAGCCCCAACAACCGTTAAATACCTCAGGTCACAACCATTTGTCTCCTTCCGGGTGGGGGCAGTACGAAGCGCGGGGCAGGGCCCGGAACTGGACAAAGCAGCCGCAGTGGGCGCAAAGGATCCCTTCCCTCAGGCAGGCGCATGAGGAACAGGCCGCAAGCCTCCGCTCATAGACACGATCTTCGGCCCGCAGTTTCTCTGCGACAGGCGCCGCATGCGCCAGACGCAGGGCCTCCTCAGCGGAAGGCAGCGCCGCCCCGCGTACGCAATGCGGACAGTCTCCCCTATTCAAGTTCCACAGTCACCACCGACTTTGCGGGCAGCCTTACCGTTACGCCGCCCTTTACACACCGGGCCCCCGCAAAGGAAGAACACCGTACCGTATCCGCCCTCTCAAAGGTATTGTGATCCTGCATGTTTGCGGAACTCACAATCTGCCCGCTTGCCGATTTGAAGGCAAAGCCGCGGATTTCGATTTTTACTTCCCTTTCCAGTTTCGGATCGATGTTGGTCACAGACACATGGATCTTTTCGTCATCATCGACAGAAGCGCTGGCGGTAACTGCGGGAATGGAACCAAAGCCCAGTTGGATATTCTCCGATTCCACATGGACGGGGAGCTTTACCGCATCCTGGTGCACCTTGTACATATCGAACACATGCCATGTGGGAGTCAGCAGCATCTTTGCGCCTTCGGTAAGGATAACCGACTGCAGTACATTGATCGTCTGGGCGATGTTGGCCATCTGCACTCTTTCCGCATGGTTATTGAAGATATTGAAATGAATCCCCGCCACCAGCGCGTCACGGAGACTGTTCTGCTGGTAGAGGAAACCGGGATTGGTTCCCGGCTCCACATCGAACCATGTTCCCCACTCGTCCACCACGATGCCCACCTTCCGTTTCGGATCGCAGGTATCCATTATGCCGCTGTGCCTGTGTATCAGTTCTTCCATGACATAGGCCTTACGCATGGTGATAAGCCATTCGTCCTCGCCGAATTCGGTTGCGGAACCCTTGCGGGCCCATTCACCGGGCACGGTATAGTAATGGAGCGAAAGTCCGTCCAGAAGGCTGCCGCGTTCGCCGCAGGTTTTTTCCATTACCACCTTTGTCCAGTTATAATTACTGTCATTGGGACCGCAGGCGATCTTGTAAACGGACTTGCCGTAACCGCGGACATAAACCGCATAGCGGCGATAGTTGTCCGCATAGAATTCCGGCGTCATGTTGCCGCCGCAACCCCAGCTTTCGTTGCCTATGCCCCAGAATTTTACATTCCAGGGTTCGGCCCTGCCGTTCCTTTTGCGAAGGTCCGCCATGGGGCTTACTCCGTCAAAGTTACAGTACTCCACCCACTGGGAGAGTTCCTGCACCGTGCCGGAACCTACGTTTCCGCAGATGTAAGGCTCGCAGGGTTTCTCCGGGGATGACAGCATCTCACAGAGATCCAAAAATTCATGGGTACCAAAACCGTTGTCTTCGGTAACCCCGCCCCAATGGGTGTTGATCATCTTTGGCCTCTGTGAACGGGGGCCGATGCCGTCTTTCCAGTGGTACTCGTCGGCAAAACAGCCTCCCGGCCAGCGGAGGTTGGGAATCCTGATTTTTTTCAGGGCCTCCACAACATCCTTGCGGATACCCCGCACATTGGGAACCGGCGAGTCTTCCCCCACCCAGTAGCCGCCGTAGATACAGCGGCCCAGATGCTCGGAGAAATGCCCATAAATATGACGGTTAATTTTTACACTGCCGCCGGCGGCATTGACAACGATTCTGTTCATGAAACTCCTCCGTAAAGATAACATTTAACTGTTCTGCCTTCCGCCTCTACATCGGGAGGATCCGCCTCGCTGCATTTATTCATGGCCTTGGGACAGCGGGCCGCAAATTTACATCCAAGTCTTGAGTACTCTTTGACCTCCTGGGTTGAAAGCCCTATCCGTTTGGCCCAGGCCGCCTTATCAACCGGATCGGGGGCGGGCACCGATTCCTT
>JAITLC010000137.1 GCA_031278095.1 Treponema sp. | reverse complement strand
AAGCGCGAACTAAAGTTCGACTCGTCCCGCGGCCGTCCGTGTCCGGGGAAGGGCGGCAAGCCTGAGCCTCCCGCATCCCGGGACTGCGGTATCCACCGGTGGAGCATGTTCTCGTTAATGCCTAAATCCGCCGCTACCCGGCGTACCGGCTTCTCGTGCTTCTCTGCCAGCGCTGCCGCTTCGGCCTTGAATTCCGCAGGGTATACCCGCCGTTCTGTGTCTTTTATTCCCATCTTTTCCTCTCCTCTTGGTATATCTCCCGCTTATCTTTGTGCCCACCGGATGGGGTAAGGTCCATGCGGGCATTGCTGGTACAGGCGGCGTGGGTGCTGATACGGACGAAGAATGGAGGGGCGTTGAAAGAGCGGTATGAATATATGACGAAGGAAAAGGGACTTGGGAAGAAAAAAGCGATAGTGGCGATAGTGCGGCGGTTAGGGGAATTATTGTGGATCCTGCTGAGGCAGGGGACAGACTATAAGGTACGGCATTTTTCCGGCAACAAACCGGTATCGGTGGAGGACGTGGTCCAACAGGCATTAACAGCGTAATTTTTGGATCAGGAGCAATCAGGGGAAAAATCAAGAATTTCCCTTGACACGAAACATAGGAGTAACCCGATTTTTACAGGGGGTAGATATGAACAAAACAAAGACAACTTCCCCGGTTTTCGATGCCCAACCAAATGCCGAAGAGCAGTAACTTCGGTCCTATTTTGAAAGCCTGAGTCTTGCTCCACGGGACATAGGCGGCCAGCTTTGCCTGTCAAAAGCGGATACCTTGCGCCTTTGCCGTATGGTCAACACAAAAAGGGCGGCGGAATTTGAGAAATGGATCAGGAGGCACTATCCATGAACGATTTAGTAAATTTTACCTATGAGGGCCAGAAAGTCCGTACCATCATAAAGAACGGTGAACCCCAGTGGGTAACAAAAGATGTGGCGGAAGTTTTAGGGTATCCTGAAACCACTATTTCAAATACGGCTAAAATAGTTCAACACGTTCCTGACGAATGGAAGGGTCGGTATCCGATACCTACCCTTGGTGGTGAACAAGAAATGATCTGCCTTTCCGAACCGGGCCTGTACTTCTTCCTAGCCCTTTCCGATAAGCCCGCCGCCTTGCCTTTAATTTTGACACCCCCGATGTACCGGATAACCCCATAAAGGGCGCTTTGGTGTTTAAATCCAATGATGATTTTGAGGAATATACGGAAAAACATAAAAAGCGAACCCCGCCGTCTACAGTTTTGCGAAAACGGTATTGAAAATAACCGAAAACCCCGGTGATGTTGTCCTGGTCCGGGATTTATACCGGATTTACCGGGAACACACCAATACCTGGGAAGCTATAACCCGCCAAGCATTTGTCCGGCGGATAAAAGCCTAAAGAACATCATACGGTTCGTTAAAAATCATGTGGTTTTTACCGGAAACCACTATGATCATGTAAAACAATGCGATGTATGGGCCTTATTCAAGTACGTTACCCCGGATCACGGCAAAATGAAGGACTTTATAACCCGGTTTTGCATGATATACGGCCAGGATAGGGATTTTAGGGTTAAAAACATTCGGGCTTTTGCCGGGTTTCGCCTAAAGGATACCAAAGGCGTATGCTATGATGGATAGGGATAAACGAATAGCAACACATAACAAAGTATAGCAAATTCATCTTGTGGTATTTATGTCGCAAGTGTAGAATATTTTCATATCTGAGAAATTTACCTATCTGGTCAAAGGATCAGAACCCGATCCGCATGTAGTCAAGATTACAACTTCCCCGCTTGCCATATCCTGTACTTGCCAGGCG
This sequence comes from Treponema sp., assembly GCA_031278095.1. Classification (GTDB taxonomy): domain Bacteria; phylum Spirochaetota; class Spirochaetia; order Treponematales; family Breznakiellaceae; genus JAIRNJ01. The sequence continues at coordinate 10,187 of JAITLC010000137.1, read as the reverse complement.
GGGGAAAACGGTCTCCCCTGTAAACACCGAAAAATGATTTTAGAAGGGACGGACCCCGGAATCGTCGAGGGAGACAAGGCCCGACTGGCCGATATTGCCGCCGCTTCCGGCGTTTTTGACCTACTAAAAGCCTATGACAAAGCGAAAGCCGAAAAAAAGGCCGTAGACGATAAGGCCGATAAAGCCTTTAGGAAATACCGGGATGCCAGGGCGGACCTGCTCATGCAACGGGTCAAAACCGATAGAGCCGTTGTCAAGGCTAGGGATAGTATGGAAGCGGCTATTGAGTCCGTTATTTCGGCCTATACGGCGGCGGAAACGGCCCTGGCGGCTTTGCGGGGTGTATTCATACGGTCTCCGGCGGGGCTATAGGCTTATTCCCCATTCCCGCCCGCCCGATTTTCAAACTTCAAACGTTTTTAAGGGCCGTATCTGCTTTAAAAAGGCTTAATATGGCCTCCGCTCCCTGCCGGCGCCGTTCATGGCGCCTCTTCCCCTCTTCGCTCGGCAGGGGATCCGTTTCAAGCCCTCTAAAGCTTAAATCTATTGGAGTTTTCCTGCGGAAAACTCCAACGCCAAATGCCCTTTGGGCATTTGGCGACGGGAGCGACGGGGCTTGAACCCGCGATCTCCGGCTTGACAGGCCAGCGTGATAAACCAGCTTCACTACGCCCCCCAGAACTTTATTCAATTTAATTAAGACCGCAAAAAATGTCAAGAAGCCGAATTGCACCGTGTCAAGCCACATATGACGCGGCGAAAACACCGTTCCGGCGGTTTTTGGAACAGCCGTTTGAGGATAGGCTCGAAGCGGCGCCGGTCAAAATGGCCGCCCTCGCCTTGAAGGACGCCACGGATCTGGTGGAACAAAAACAAAAATGGACAAGGCTGTTGACAGTCTGCTTGTATGCGCTCACGATGCGCCTCTTATTCCGCGTCGCAGGACAAAGCGTTGTGGTTAGAATTTAACATGGTGCAACACGGAAGCCCTGAAAGAGACCTGAAGCTTAAAGATTCTGAAGATCGTTGAATATGAAAAAAATACTTGACAATTACCCGATCTCTACCTAATGTTGCATTAAAGACTTCGACCAAATGGAGAGTATCATGGTGCGCTGGAAGTTTCGTTGTATGGCTCAAGAGGAGCCCATTAATAATCCCGAAGAAATGCTTACTCTTATTCCGGTTGACGGATGGCAGTATGACAGCATATCCTTCCCCCGGATTGTTTTCGATGACGATGATGAAGATGAGGAGGACGGCATGGACGAGGAAGATAACTTCGACGATATGGAAGATGATTTCGAAGACGACTTCGAAGACGATGACTTTGAGGATGAGGAAGATGATTTCGAGGACGAGGAAGATGATTTCGACTACGAAGAAGATGTAGATTACGACGATTTTGACGAATAGTTCCCGGATTCTCCCAGTGCAAAAGGCGGTTACCGAGTTAGAACCGGACGGCCGCCTTTTTTTTGCCTCTTATTCGACAGGGCCGTAGATGACCCGGGCTTCGCTCCAGAGCCGCTCAAGTTCATAGAATTCCCGCGCCCGCTTGCTCATCAGGTGAATCACAAGAATGCCCAGGTCAAGGAGGCGCCATTCATCCTGGAGGCCGCTTCCCTGCCCATCCCGTTCCTTATCCGGCCGGCGGGAACGGCGGAGGATCTCCACTTCATGCTCCCGGCAGTAGTCCTTGATATGCCGTTCCAGTCCGGAAAGATGTGTACTGCTTGAAACGGTGGCGATAACAAAAAAATCGGTCCAGCTATTGAGGCTGCGGAGATCGAGAACCGTTACTTCCCTTCCCTGATGTTCGGTCAGGAGGATACCCAATTCACGGGCCAGGGTTTCGTCCTTATCCGCCTGAGACATATCTGCCATTAAAATCCCTTCCTATAATGAGTGTAAAATCGGAACGGTACTCAAAATTCTGCAAGTTAAGCTCTACCCCCGGGGTGAGCGGTATATCGGAAATAATCGCCTCACTGCGGATATTTTCACACCGGATCACTTCTCCCAGGGTTTTTACCGCCTCTTCAATACCCGAACGGTCGATGATCTCGGTTTTTTCATAGTCGCTGTGGTCGGCATTCCCGATGGAGATAACGTCATAGCCAAAACTGCGCAGGAGTTCCGCGGTACGCCCCGCAAGGCCGTTTATCCCCGAACCGTTGAGCACTTCCACGGTAAAAACCCGTTCGTCAAGGGAACCTTCCTGCTGCCGGGTAAGACTTCCCAGAGACTGGCGCACAATCTCCTTGATAAGGCTGCCGTCATAAAAGGGAAAGAGAAGCACTTGGCCTGAAACTTCCCGGACATTCCCCCCGACAGACTGAATATTCGTCCGATCCGTATCAATGCCTGCAAGTTCATCAAAAAGCCGGATTCTTACATGCTGTCCCATAGACGAAGAGAAGAGAGAGTAAAACATCCGGCTCAGAACAGGGTTCTTGAGTTCTTCGTTTTTCTCTCCCAGCCTCTTGATTAGAGAGAAGAAGAAACGCTGCCGCCGGAACACGGTAAGTTCCTGCTCTTCGCCGCTCTGGACATAGGTTACAAAGAGACGGGCCTTATCTCCATCCATTCTGATAAGCCCCGAAGGGAACAGAACGGGAGGAGTTTCATCAAAAATTTCCACCGGAGAGGGGATGAAGATGTCCACTCCTTCCAGAAGGTCAACTATCTTTCCCAGATTCTCCCTGTTGATAACAAGTGAAAAGTTGATCTGGACTCCCAGAAGGTTCCTCATTTCGGCACTAAAAGGACCTATATCTTTGCTGTTATACACCGTATCAATACGATCCACCCGGTTGATCTGCTGAATAATCATTCCCACTTCGCCGGGAATATCAAAAATAGCCGCCCGTCTGGTGGCAGGATAGTGCATAAGTACATAGGAAGCCAAAGGTTTCCCCTGATCCTCAAAAACAAAAAGGGTATTGATAACCCGGTCTCCGGTAAAAGCTTCGTCTTCGGGATTTGAATGAAAAAATACATAGATAAAGACGCTTCCTGCCGCCAAAAGCAGTACAATGGCAGCCAAGAGAAATGCGCTTGGATCAGCCTTATTTCTCTTCATGGTTCATGCCTTCCCGCTCCGATTTTAACAAATCCAGAGTCTCTTTCAAAAGGTCTATATGCCGTACCCGCAGCCAGGAGACAGTCTGTTCCAGCACTACCGGAAACACTTCCTCAAGGCTTTTTTCCCGGACAAACTTCCTGAGCGCCGGATCTATTTTTTCCCGGCTTACCTCGACCTTGTCGGCGATATAGAGAATCCTGGCAAGAGGCCCCATCCCCGGTTCCCCTGCAGTATGCACCCGTATTGCCTCAAGCACATCCTCCCTTTCAATGCCGAAGCGTTCCCGGAGAAATACGGCCGCCGCCCTTCCGTGAAGCAGGGAAGCTTTCTTCTCTTCAAGGGCGCTGATCTCCATTCCATCCTTCCGGGCCAGTTCCAACAGTTCCTCTTCCTTCATGGACTTGCAAATATCATGGCCTATCCCGGCAAGCCAGGCGGCGGCGGTATCCTGGCCCCAACGCTCCGCCAGATCCCGTGCAAGGAGAGCCGTGTTCCTGGAATGGAGAAAACGGCCCTGACTGAGGCGTCTGCGGGCCTCCTCCTCAATCCTGACAAGGAAATCCTTAGGAATCTCAAGATCCCCAACCGTAACGGCAGGAGAGCCTAAAGTCTCCGTATAGAGGGAACGGTCTTCGATGATAATACGGGCGCCGGCAGGTACCAGATACTCCCAGACGGCTCCAGCCCTGATCCGCCCCCTAACCAGTCCGGAGGAAATATCCATTATCTCATTTTCAAGTTGTCTGCAGGGAAAGGGCAGACTTTTCGCCTCTGTTCCGTTGCGCCGCGCAATGATGATCTCTGCTATATCCAGAATTCCGGAAGAATCCTTCCATGAAGGGAAACCTTCCGCAAGGTCATCCCCGATAATGAGTCCCGGTTTCCCTTCGGGCTGGTAGCGCTGAATAATATCCCGCAGGGTATCAATGGTATAGGAAATTCCTTCCCGGCGTATCTCGCAGTCATCCACGGAGAGACGTTCATCTCCGGTGATGGAAGCGAAGAGCATATCCAGCCTATCCCTGGATGAAGGACCTATGTTTGCCGCCAGTTTGAAAGGCGACTGGTAGGCGGGAACCAGAAGAACGCGATCATAACCGAGGCCGTGAAGAAGCTCTCCGGCCAGGAAGAGGTGGCCAATGTGGACGGGGTTAAAACTCCCCCCCAGAACAGCAAGCCTCACCGGCAAAGCTCCCCAAAAAGACCTGCCAGTTCGGCCAGCCCTTCCCCGCTGAATACCGAGACACCGCAGACCTGTTCTCCGGGAAGGGCTGCCGCCAATTCTTCGAGACGGCCTTCGGTTTCACCGAGATCCCGTTTGGTTCCCAGAACAAGCCGTTTTTTTTCAGTAAGTTCAGGAGAAAACGATTCAAGTTCCTTCAGCAGAATATCAAAAGCTTTAAGGTAATTATCCTCGGAAAGGTCGATAAGAAAAGCCAGAGCCGCAGTCCTTGAAACATGTCTGAGGAAACGATGACCCAACCCTGCCCCGCCGCTGGCTCCTTCGATAAGCCCCGGAATATCCGCCAGGATGATGTCGCGGCCCTCATCATCATCTCCCCGGCTTCTCCCCGAAGTAAGGACTCCCAGATTGGGGATCTTTGTGGTAAAGGGATAGGGGGCTATCTTGGGCCGGGCATTGGTAAGCTTTTCCAGCAACGAAGACTTCCCTGCATTAGGAAAACCCACAAAACCAATATCGGCTATGATCTCAAGCTCTACCTTGAGACGGCGGAATTCCCCGCTTTTTCCGGGCAGAGCCTTGCGGGGAACCTGGTTAACTGAAGACTTGAAATGAATATTCCCCCAGCCTCCGTTTCCTCCCTTCAAAAAGATCCAGTCTTCGGGGTTTTTCCCGAAATCCCGGATAAGTTCCCCGCTCCCGGCATCCCGGATAAGGCTGCCCGGCGGCAGCGGGATCAGCACATCTTCCCCATCCCTGCCGTAACGGCCTGAACCTTCGCCATCGTGTCCGTTTTCCGCCTTAAAAGATTGTTTATAACGAAGATGAGAGAGAGTTCTAAGATTCCGCCGAACAGTAAAGACCACGTCTCCACCCCTGCCTCCGTCCCCCCCGGCGGGCCCCCCTCTGGGGACATACTTTTCCCGCCGGAAAGCCGCACAACCGTTTCCGCCGGAACCTGAGGAAACTTCAATTACCGCTTCATCGGCAAACTTTTCCAAGGTCTGGGGATTATTGGACTGCCGGCGTCACCATTGCAAGTTTGCGGCCCCGGCGCTGAGTAAAGTTGACCGTACCGTCTGTCAGGGCAAAAAGGGTATAATCCCCGCCGCAGCCCACATTGGTTCCCGGGTGGATCCTGGTTCCCCGCTGCCGGACAATGATTGTCCCCGCCTTGACAAGAGTCCCTGCGGATCTCTTGACCCCCAAATACTGGGGATTTGAATCCCGGCCGTTCTTTGCTCCACTGCCTCCCCGTTTCCGTGCCATTATTCTTTCTCCTCTACCCGTATATTCATTGTACAGTAAGCCGGATATTCTTCGCAAATCGAAGCAAGCCCTTCCATAAGAAAGACTCCGGCGGCGGAGAGAAAATCCTGACCCTCCGCTTCATACCTTATATCTATGCCGAAAAGCCCCCGCTCAGGAGCGGCAAGCTCTACGGCTATTCCTTTCCGTTTTTCCAGCGTCCGCACCATTGTCCGGGACAATACCGAAACAGCGGCACAGACAATATCATAACCCTTCTCTCCGGCGCCTGCATGACCCGAAATCCTGCAGGATCTGAGGAGCCCCGCCCGATCAAAAACCGCATCTATCCGAATCAAGAGACGTTATACTCCGGTAATATCTCCGATTTTAATAATCGAATACTGCTGCCTGTGGCCCATCTTGCGGCGGTAATCCTTCTTGGGCTTGTACTTGAATACAATGATTTTCTTGTCTTTCCCGTGAGATTCCACCGTGGCGCTGACCTTTGCCCCGGCCACATAGGGTGACCCTATGACAGGTTTATCCTGGCCTGCAAGCATGAGCACCGAATCGATATTCAGGCTGGAGCCGGGTTCCGCATCGATATGATCGACCTTGAGAACAGCGCCTTTTTCCGCCTTGTATTGTTTCCCTTTAAAATCAATTAACGCGTACATAATCTTCCCTTCATGAAAAAAATATAGTAACGAGAACTCGTCCAAAACCCGGTTGGTTTTGAGAATGACTCTTTATACCTTAAAAGACATCAAAGGTCAAGTGTGTTACATGACTTCCAGGAAGGGTATACAGACCAGATGAAAGGCATCCTGCAACACCCGGAGTACCGCCTTGGAAAGGGCAAGCCTGGCGCGGCTTAGGGCCCTGTCTTCGGTGTTTAGAACGGGACAGTCGTGGTAAAAACGGCTGAAGGACTTGGACAGATCGTAGAGGTAGGCGGTAAGGAATGAGGGATCCATACCGGCGGCAGCGGCGGCCACCGATTCAGGGTAGGCGGCCAAAACCTTAAGAAGCTCCCATTCCGCATCCCCGGTAAGAAGAGAACTGTCCCCCGCACCCGGATCCCCGGAGGCCGCCTTGCGAAGCAAGGCTGAAATTCTGGCGCCCATGTACTGCAGATAGGGGCCGGTGTTGCCGGTAAAGGAGAGGGATTCCCGGGGGTTAAAAAGCATGTCCCTGTTCGGAGAAACCTGCAGGAGGAAGTAATGAAGCGCCCCCATGGCGATTTTTTCGGCAACTTCGGCAGGCTCCCCGACAGCCTCTTCCCGTTCTTTTTCCCGGATTTCCAGCAGAGCCATGTCTTTAAGGCTGTCGATGAGATCATCGGCATCCACCACGGTGCCTTCCCGGCTCTTCATCCTGCCCTCAGGAAGATTCACCATGCCATAGGAGAGATGATAGAGGTTTTTAGTCCATTCAAAGCCGAGTTTCTTTAGAATGCTAAAAAGCACCTTAAAGTGATACTGCTGCTCCGAACCGACAACATAGACCAGTCTGTCAAAGGGCCAATCCCGGTTGCGGTTGATGGCAAGGCCTATGTCCTGGGTTATATAGATTGAAGTACCGTCCTTGCGGAGGAGGATCTTGGTATCAAGTCCCTCGGCGCCGAGATCCACTGCCACGGCTCCGTCTTCCCGCCTGTAGAAGAGCCCCTGCTCCAGGCCCTTGAGCACTTCATCCTTGCCCAAAAGGTAGGTGTCACTTTCGTAGTAATACTGATCGAAGGAAATACCGGTACGTTTATAGGTTTCCTGCATACCCTGGAATGTCCAGCCGTTCATCTGTTTCCAGAGGGCTACCGTGTCCGGGTCTCCGGCTTCCCACTTGATCAGCAGTGCTTGAGCCCGCTCCTCGGCACCGGCCCTGTCCCGGGGCCAGGTTCCTGCCTTCTTCTCCGCCTCCTCTCCGGCAAGTATCCTGCTGAACTCAACATAGTAATCCCCCACAAAGCGGTCACTCTTGATCCCTTCGGACTCAGGCGTCTTGCCTTCCCCGCGTTCCTGGTAGGCCAGCATGGACTTGCAGATATGGATACCCCTGTTGTTAATGATGCAGACCTTACGGACTTCTGCCCCGCAGGCGGCCAGAATCCTGGAAATGCTTTCTCCCAGCACATCGTTACGCAGATGCCCCAGATGCAGAGGCTTATTGGTATTGGGGCTTGAAAACTCCACCATGATTCGGGAACCGGCAAGAATTTCGGGCCGGCCAAAACGTTTCTCTCCGTCAAATATTGCGGCAAGAATCTCCCCCGCGGCGGATCCCCTGTCAAACTTTACATTAAGATAGGGGCCTTCCGCAGAAACAGTCCCCCGGAGATCCTGCTCCTTCATCAGCACCTCTGTGAGGGCCTGGGCTATCCGGGCAGGAGCCTTGCGCAGAAGCTTGGCATAACCGAACATGGGAAAACCCAGATCCCCCAGCTCCGGTTTGGGAGGCGTCTCAACAACCACCCGGGCCGCTTCTACGGCCTGCCCCGTCTCCTTCATCATCATATTTAATGCTCCGGCAACTTTCCCCTGCCAGTATTCCCTGAAATCAACCATCCCCCTGCTCCTTGTCTACTTCCGCCGGTTTTCCATGGCGTCTATATCATCCATCAGATCCAGTGTTTTCTGGAAACTCTTTACCGTATCGCTGAGACCGTTAAGAAAAGCAGTCTGGGCCTGCCCCCTGCTCGCCAGTTTATCAAGATTGGACAGGGAATCGTAACGTTCGTCGCTCTTTAAGATCCCGTTTGTAACTTTAATAAGGGTTTTGATCGCCTCTCTGCTCCGGTCAATGATCTGCCTGGCCTCTGTAGAGGCTTCCTCCAAAACCATCTGAATCTTGCGGCGTTTTATCGGAAGGGAACTCATTTCACCTCGGATCTGAACATAACGCTTGCCCAGATCTCCGGAAGGGGAGATATTCGCCTCAAAACGCCTGATATCATCCTCAAGTTTGATAAGATCATTGTAACTTTCGGTAAATTCAGTCCGGTTTTCCCGCTTAATGAACTCACCGTCCAGCAATATGGGACGAAAGAACTTGTTTATGTCCCTCATAAAGACGGCGGAATAGAAGGTAAGGAGAAAAGAAAGGGCAAAGGCTTCGGTAATTGGAAGTCCGTTGGGATTGGATTCAGAGACCGTGTTACTCAGGACTTTAAGGTTGGTACCTTTGAAGAAATAGCCGAAGGAACGAATCAGATCCAGGTGGCGGCGGTTCCGCATATATTCGGCAAAGAGGGCTTCAATGTGGCGCTTCCAGTATTCCCGGTACACGACAAACCACTCCTCCCCGCCGGAAATAGCCCTGGAAGCGAGAGACATGTCTCTTCCCGCACAGCGGAGAATCAGGGTGAGAGGTACCTGCCGGTTAAAAGTCCTGACAGCCGCCAGCGAGATCTCCGCCCTGGAGAGAAGATTTCGCATCTCCCGGTTAATATCAAAGCCCTGTTCGGCAGTCCTGTCCTGAAGCACGAAGACAAAGAGAGACTCCAACAGAGTAAGAGGCGGCGGTTCCCTGAGGGAATAGAGGAGATTATTGAGAGTGATAAGCTGCTCCCTCACCACATTGGCGGAACAGACCTGACCTTCCACACTGGGTTCAAAACCAAAGGCCATAAGCACCCGGTCAAAAAGAAAAGAGGAAAGCTCTTTGAGGCAGGTAAGAGAACGGGCGGCAGAGTACATGGCATTCCGCTGCTGCTCGGATATTTCGGCGATAGCATCCTCCATGGCCTTGAAAGCCGTTTGCCGCATCTCCGATTCCCCCATATCGGGAGACCGTTCGGCGATAGCCTCAGGACTGGTGTTCCGGATCAGATAACGGTGGACTTCCGGCATTTCAAGAGAACCCAAAAAAGCGTAGAATTCCCCCTTGTCCCGGTTTACAGAGACATCAAGCGCCGTAAAAAAGAACCGGGCCCCATCCCGAAGATCGGAGAGGAGACGATAAAATTCGTAGAGAAGATAATTCCGCTGACAGTCATAGATCCCCGGTGCCTGAGCTTCTATCCGCCGTCCCAGACTGCCGATCTGACTGTCTTCAAAGACTTTTATGGGAGATTTACTCTTGAAAAGGCTTATGATGAAATAGTAGAGTCGCATATACCAGGGCAGTTTTGTATATTGCTCGTCAAAAGTAACGGCAGAACCCTTTTCAACCTCTGTATAGAGAGGTTCAGGGGAGATTGTTGATTGCCCCTTGAGTTTCTCCAGAAGGTTTTTCCGCTCTTCCAGGCTTAACTCAGAAACCAGCTTATTAAGGGTTCCGTCTCCCGCCATGAAAACATAATTGACAATTTTTACCAAAAATGCTAGTGTTTTGATAATGAAGCTTGTTCCAGAACTAACCGGGTTTCGGAGCGGGCTCAATGCGGTATTTGCGCAGTGAAATGAGCGAATACATAGAGAAACCTTGATTAGCGCCATTTGATCGGCGTTTCCCCGGGAGACTGTTGTACTGATTATCGGGCTCCTTACGCAGTTTGCAGGGTAAAAAACGCCTAATTGACGATTTTTCAGCGTTTTATGTGCGAAGCGCAGCAAACTGCCGGCTTTTTTCAATCCCCGGTTGTGTAATGGTAGCACGGCAGACTCTGGATCTGCTTGTGGGGGTTCGAATCCTCCCTGGGGAAAACGCTAAGTCCTTATAATATAA
>JAITLC010000132.1 GCA_031278095.1 Treponema sp. | reverse complement strand
CTGCCGGGGCTGTGTTTCCGGCGGGGCTCCGTGCAGAGGAGTTTCCGGTATGCCATGCGGCAAGGCGGCAGACGCCGGAGTAACATTCCGGTCATTCCAGGGTCTCTTGAAAAACCCGGAAACAGAAGTCTCTCTTTCCTCTCCGGCATTCACTTCTACAATGGGCTTATCCGCAAGGAGGCGGTGCAGAATACCGGAGCTGATCTGTTTTTCGAAAAAGACAAAACATCTGCCAAGAGGCGTCCAGTTACCGATGCCGGCAAACCTTTTGAAGAGAACCGGATCAAAATCATAAAAAGGCATTTCGATCCTGTCCTGATGGTGAAAAAGATACACAAGATCCATAAATACCTCTCCCTATAACCTACTACATAAGAGAAAAAATGAAAATAGAGACTAAACCTGTGCCAAAACTCGGGTTTGTTTCAGAACAAAGTCAGGGTTGCTGTTCCAAAATTATGATCCTGCCGGATCACCGGACTTTGGAACGGTCTTGACTTTTAAAAAAGTTGGGCTGGAGTACATCCAATCTTCAAAATAACCGATTTTTTTAATATTTCACATTTTTATTGAAGCAACTCACATCTGAATGCCCTCTAATAAGTACAGATGATCTTATGGAGGTATGTATGAAAAAGTCCCTGGCTCTTACAATGCGTGTATGGTTCACAGCTTTGCTGTCTGTAACCGGCTTTTCAATCCTTGTTTCGGGATGTGAAGTAGCCCCCGAACCTGATGCGGAATTGTATGAAACACATCAAAAAACACTCTCGGTTCTTACCTGGAATATCCAGGCTCTCTTTGATGGGGAAGAAACAGGGAATGAGTATGAGGAATATCTGTCTTCTTCGGGCTGGGTCGAAGAGAAGTATCTGGGGCGGATAAACGCCGTGGCCCAGGCTTTTGAAAAAATCGATGTGGATCTTCCGGATATTATTGCCCTTGAAGAAGTAGAAAATGCCGGAATTCTCACAGATATAGCCGAAGGCCCTCTGAAAGACCAGGATTTCAAATGGTCTTTCTTTGCCTCGATTCCGGATTCATCGCTGGGGCTGGGTGTTTTAAGCCGTTTCGAGATTCTCAGGGCCCGCTCTCATGCGGTTTATAATTCAGGCGAATTTACTCCCCGGCCCGTGGCGGAAGTTGAAATTGCCCCTGAAGGCAAGTCTCTGGTTCTCTTTATCTGCCACTGGAAATCAAAACTGGGGGGCGACGATGCTACCGAATCCCTGCGCCGTTCCTCTGCCAGAATCCTCCTGCGGAGGATGCGTGAAATATGGTCTACCGATCCGTCAATGCCTGTGCTTATTATGGGGGATCTCAACGAAAATCACGATGAATTCTACCGCCGTTACGGCGAGGCAATCAGTGCCCTCCTGCCGGATGATCCCCGGGCGGCATATATAAGTGGTTTCGAGGGCTTGGGGGACAGTGAAAATTCCGACACGGTGGCTCTGCCGCCTGAAAAAATTCAGGCCGATTATCTTGTTCTCTGTAAAACCAAACCCCCTCTGGCAGAATACTTCCCTCCCGAGGCGATCTGTCTCTATTCTCCATGGGGAAATGAACTTCAGAATGGTTCCTACTACTACAAAAACAACTGGGAGACTATCGACCATTTCCTGCTTTCCACGGAGTTCTTCGACGATTCAGGCTGGGATTTTTCTTCCTGCAGAGTCTTAAACAGCGAACCTTTTGCCAATTCACGAGGCTACCCCAATGCCTATAACCCCAGAAACGGTACAGGCTTAAGCGATCATTTACCGCTTCTCTTGACCTTAAAGTTTATTTCTGAGGGCTAAATGGATCTTATGGCTCAAATCGCCTGGATTTTTCCGCATAAACACTCCGGCCGGATGCGGCTTTACAGGTGTCTACCGAGGCTGGAAACACTTTAATAATAGAGTTGTTCGGTTCGATAACCAGCCGGGTTATCGAACAAGTCCAATAAAAACCGTTGCTATACTGATAAAGCTTATGTCAGGATCCGGTATCCGTGACGTTGCCTGTATAATAATATATTGCCGTGTTTAATGAAGCCGGGCTTATAATATATTCTGCCTTGGATACTGTAACAGTGATAGTCCCGCTTTCGGTAATCCCGCTTACTTCCAGTTCATACACTCCCGAACCCTTGGGGCTCAGTGTCTCCTTGGTTATCCCGGTAGTTCCGGCGTTAACCGCTATATCTTCCACCGTTAACCCTTCGATATCCTTATCAAAAGTCAAAGTCAACATACTTGTGGTTCTCATGTCCCAACCGTCTGAGTTCAGACCGGAGAAGCTTACTTCAATATCTCCATTCTGCTCCGGTTCTGCGGGACAGCCTATAGTTATCAGTACAACCATAAGCAGTATAACCGGTAAAAGACGCAGCGGCAAAAAATATTTTTTCATACTACACCCCGGGATTAACATACAGCTTCCGGCCTCATTTATCAATATATCTGAGCTTATTCCGAAACCAACCGGGTTTTCGAACACGTCTATTGATAATCCTCACCTTTTTTGTTATATTAATAAAAAGGAGCATGTAATGTTAGAAGAAAAAGTTAAAAGCGCTTTAGATAATGTACGGCCTTCCCTCCAGGCGGATGGCGGAGATGTGGAATTTGTATCTGTAACTGACGATGGAACGGTTTCAGTTAAGCTCACCGGCGCCTGCGGCGGCTGCCCCATGGCGCAGATGACCCTCAAGATGGGTATTGAAAACTACCTTAAAAAGGAAATTCCCCAGGTTACTTCTGTCGTAGGTGTCTAATTCGAGTCTGTCCATAATGTAATATTATGGACAAATTGAGGCTGTTCCAAAACCTCAGTTTTTGAAACAGCTTCCCTGAATTTGAGGGAAAAACCGGGGCTTTTGACCGGTTTTTCCAAAAGCCTGTTCCAAAATCGTGCGCATTAGCGCACAGTCAATTAGTTTTGGAACAGGCTCAGATTACCTAAAAAAAGGCATTCAAATACCACCGCCCTGCGGGGGAAACCGTTTCATTGGGAAACGCCGATTGGCATCATTTAATCAGTGTTTCCCTAAGCCCTGCCGATCTTGAACAGCAGGGCCGGGGTTCTGTTGCCGATTTTGTCTTTGTTTCAGGCAATGCGTATGTCGGCCATCCTTCCTCTGCCGGGCCCTCCTTTTTATGTACCAAAAGAGGATCAGGAAGGGAAATCCCGGCGGGCACTGCTTCAGTTTAATCATCCGGACAAACGCAGGCCCATCATTGAAGCCCTGCGGAAAGCGGGACGGGAAAATTTAAGTGGTAGCCTGATGGACACCCTTAAGGATCAAAACCCCCGATTGCGTATAATGCGGAAACCGATAGTGTCTCCCTTACGGCCGGTGTCTTCATCGTATCCCGCTCGTGCATCAATTAAGTCCTGGTCGTTGTAATGAGGGTTCCGCGGATCAAAACGGGGATCGTAGCGGGTGGCATAGTCCTTGTTATAAGGATAGAGGGGATCCAGGCGGGGATCAAAGTAAGGAGTCGCAGGCGGAGGCTCTGTACTTGATGTATAGGGAGGATTGGTGTCATCGGTAGGACAAAAAGGTAAATAATTTCCCCGGAGTGGATCACCCCAATAGGTAAAGTATTTCAATAATGCATCATCCATCCTCTCCCGTGCGGTAGAACCGACAGGCGTATATCCTAAAGGAGCCAAATAAACCGTAAGCGTAGTAATATCCGAAAGATTGGGATCGAGCATGGGATCGTACTCTCTGATAACAGCGGGATTTGTCGGATCATATTTATAAGTAGAAATAACCAATGCCAGAACATCAGGATTGGTTAAATCCATGCTGTGGTAATTGGGATCACCGGAATCTGCAGGATTTGGGGTAACCGGGTCAGGCCGGGGAAAGTCGCCGAGGCTTCCAATCTGAAGGTAGGAAGAACCGTCCCGCCAACTCCCGCCCCGCATGAGATGTTCCTGTCCTGAATCTTCGTAGCACCATTCCCAGACATTGCCCGAAATATCGTAGAGGCCAATGGAGGTAGGCACCTTCTGCCCCACGGACTGGGCTCTTCCGCCGGCATTGGCCCCATACCAGGCAACCATGCCGGTGACATGAGCGTTTTTATATTCCGCCGTGGCGCCTGCAGCATAGGAACCCGGGGTAAAATACTGATTCGTCACACCCTGATCCACAATACCCTGTATTGCTTCAAAGAAGAGAGGCTCCGGGCCCTGCAGCCGGGCGGCATATTCCCATTCCGTTTTGGTCGGAAGCCGGAAGCCCGTGGTCAGATTGGCGCCGCCGCCATATCTGAAAGGCCTGACAAAAGCGGTTTTAATGGTACCGGAAGCTCCCGGTTCGGCAGGCTTAAGCAAAAGATCCGATTTGTATGAACTTTTTACCGGATTGTTAAAATGCTCATCCCGGTAGTAGGCGAACAACAGGGAAGGGCTGGGGCTTAGCTTTTCATTGTACATCTCTGTAAGGGCGTTACAAAAAATCACGGCATCGTACCAGGTAATATTGGTTACCGGATTGGTGCCGGCCGCATTGCCATAAGGATAGAAAGCACCGTCCGAGCCGTCTCTTCCCGAATTGGCAAAACTATAGCCTTTGGCTCCACTATCATTCCAGGAACGTACCGCATGCCAGAGGGCATAGGTAACTTCGGTAGTTCCCATCAGGAAACTATCCGCGATGGTTTCAAAACTGGCGGGATTATCAAAATACGGCGGCCCCCGGAGGATGTCTGTGGTTGTAACAGGGAATATGATACCCCGGGCATTGCCGTAAGCAGGCCATATAACATTGACCATCCCAAATCTAGGACCTGCGAACGTTTCTGTCGAATCGGGAGGATAAACCGGAACACGGGTAAGGGCCTCGAAGGAAGCGGAAATCGCAAGCTGGGCAACCTCTTCGGGGATGATAACCTTCCGGGTCTCAGTATTCACCGGGACTCCGTTGGCAAGGAAGCTGCCGTTTACAAGCCTGTATCCCGGATCGGGGATAACCCTCAAAGTAATCTCATCGCCCGGAAAACCGCTTGAAGGGCTTGCGGTAACGGTACCGTTTGCCCCTACATTGATCACCACGGGTACCGAATTTACCTCTTCTTCTCCACCGCCGGGAGGCTGGGGACAGCCTGTAAAAACCAGGAGGAAACTCAAAAAAACGAGAACAGCTATGTTACGGACAGAAAATTTCACATCCATCACCTTAAGTATCGAGTAAAAGACAAGTATCTATTACTATATTATACTGCAAAAAGTGGATAAAAGAAAAGCCGTTACCGGGAGGAGGAACACCGGTAACGGCTTTATGGAAAAAACTTTTTTCATGCATCTAGAGAACAATAGGTGAAAAAAAAAGTTACAGTTACGGCTTCGCCGGAAGGATAATTTTGAAAAATGAGTCTGTTCCGAAAACCTGAGTTTTGGAACAAGCTCAAATCTTCAGCTCACCGCTATACATAGTATCGGCTCCATGGTATAAAATATCATGATTATTGAAAAAGACCGTGTGGTCAGCATAGACTATACGCTTACCGACGACAATGGCGCCCTTATTGATTCAACCGGAGACGGGGAAGCTCTGGATTACCTTCATGGTCATGAAAACATTATTTCCGGTCTGGAACAGGCCCTGGAAGGGAAAAAAGACGGGGATCATATCAATGTCCGTCTTTCCGCGGCCGAGACCTACGGAGACCGGGACGACAGGCTGGTGATTGATATTCCCAGAGAAAATTTTGACGGCATCGCTCCTCTGGAAGAAGGGATGCAGTTCCAGGCTCAGACCCCTGACGGATACCGAATCATGACCATACGCGCCCTGAAAGAGGATTCGGTAACGATGGATGGAAACCATCCTCTGGCCGGAATGGCTCTTAGGTTCGATGTAAGGGTAAACAGCGTTCGGGAAGCTTCGAAAACGGAACTGACCCATGGGCATATCCATCATCATCATGAAAATTGTGAAGAGGGTCGTGGTGAAGAAGGCTGCGGCGGCGGGGGAGGCTGTTGCGGCGGCTGAAACCTCTTGATCTTGTAATTTTCCTCTTTGGTATCGGTATAAGTGTTTACAGTTTCATTTCTCTTTCTCCGGCAGGGGAAGCGTCCAGCATGGTAGTTACCGGGGATCAGGGTGTCTGGGTCTATCCTGCTAAAACCGGCGGAGAGGCACTGCTTGTAAGCGTACAGGGGCCTCTGGGCGATACGGTGCTGGAGATCGGCGATGGACAAGCGCGGATAATCTCTTCCCCCTGCCTGAACCAGACCTGCATTGCGGCCGGGGCGATCCATCGGCGGGGGGCTTTCATAGCCTGTCTTCCCAACCGTGTCATGGTTTCCGTGGAAGGAGGTGAAGACGAAAATCTTGACGCCTCAAGCTGGTAAGGCTGTGCTGCCCATTCTGGCGGCTTTCTGCCTCTTCCTTTCAGCCATAGAATATCTTATTCCCAAACCGCTTCCCTTTATGCGTATCGGCCTTTCAAACCTTCCCCTCCTCCTGGCCCTGAATATCTTCCCTGCAGGCTCCTGGTTTCTTCTTGTTATGCTCAGGATCTTCGGTCAGGCGCTTATTTCGGGCTCTCTTTTTTCCTATGTCTTTATTTTTTCCCTGTCAGGCGGCCTTGCTTCCGCTATTTTGATGTTCTCTCTCAGACGACTCTGCGGTTCTGCGCTGTTAAGCCTGGCGGGAATAAGCCTTGCAGGCTCTCTCGCTTCCAATGCGGTTCAACTCGGCCTGGCCTTTTTCTTTATCTTTGGCGATGGAGTCCGCTATCTGGCGCCTCCTTTCCTCTCCGCGGGACTTGTTTCAGGCCTTGCTCTGGGGCTTTTTGCCGAGGCCTTTACCCGGAAATCCCGGTGGTACAGGCTTTTGCAAGCCGGGGAACCATTTCCCCCTGTTCCGGAGACAGCAATTTCTGAAACAAAGCAAAGGGGCCCGGATCGTATATTCAGTCCCGTGTTCCTCTTTATTGCGGGCCTTGTATTAATGCTGATCTTCCTTTTTACCCGTTCCCTAAAATGGCAGATCATTCAGTTTGCGGTCTATACGTTTCTCGCCCTGCTCTCCGGGAAAAAACTTAAGCCCCTTTTTACTCTTCTGGTCATGGCGGGGATAGTAGCGGGAAATCTTTTGGCGCCCTTTGGCAAGATTCTCTATAGTCTGGGGCCGTTTCGTATCACCGAAGGAGCCCTCTTCTCGGGGCTTAGGCGGGCGCTTACCCTGGAAGGCCTTTTCATGCTTTCCGCGGCCTTTATCCGCCCCGGACTGAGGTTTCCCGGCTTTTTCGGTTCGCTTCTGGCCCGGACTTTCGGCATCTTTTCTCTTATGCAGGAAAAAAAAACGCACTTCAAAAAAGGCCATATTGTTGAGGAAATAGACAATCTGCTACTGGATCTTTCCCAACCGGAGCGCTGATCTATTAATTCAATCGAGAATAAATCAATGCTACTTGAGACTGTTCCAAAACTTCAGTTTTTGGAACAAGCTCACTTTAATGTAGTATGTGCGCAATGAAATGGAAATACACATAGGGAAACGCTGATTGGCGTCATTTAATCAGCGTTTCCCTGCCGGTTTCTTGAGCGGGTAAGGCCGTCATTGGCTTCCCTGTAGTTGGAATTGAGCAGTAATGCCCGCTGATAGGCTTCTACTGCCTGGGGATAGTCGCCCAGGGCCTCCCTCACCGAGCCCAGCCTGAACCACCAGAGGGCTATGCCGGGTTCAAGACGTACCGCCGTGGTATAGGCAATGTCCGCATGGCGATTCTTCCCCGCCAGGCGGAAGATCTCCCCTATAAAAAAATAGGCGACAGATATCCTTTCTCCCTGGGGAGAAGCATTGGTATAACGCTGCATAAAGATCAGGGAACGCTCGTAATCCCTGAGGTAGAAATAGGCTTCCCCCATGGTCTCCACCACTCGGTATTCATCGGCATAGAGTCTTAACCCCCGTTCCCCCCAGGTGATAACATCGGCATACTTCTGCTGCCGGTTAAGAGCCCAGGTGATGGCCGTATATGTATCCCTCGTGGCGGCATTCCAGGAAACCTCATCCTGGCAGATACGGATTGCTTCATTATAGTAGACGTCGGCTTCGGTCATGTGGTTCTGGGCTTCCATATTGCGGCCAATCCGGTAGATCTCGATGGCGCTCAGCCGGGCTTGCCCCTGCCCGGCAACTCCGGAACTCTGGGCCGGAAGCGGGAAAAGAGAAGAAAAGAGAAGAGCAAGCAGAAGGAAAGAGCGCAAGATCCACATAACCCTATAATGAACTCAACAGGCCAATTTTTCAACTGATAGACGCTTGAGTAGTAATTCTCATTTCAACCATAAAACCAATAAACGCGGATATTGCCCCGCGGCTTTTCCGCCATACGGCAGTTCCTTTTCTCCTACCAACAGCAGTATCCGCCGTCAATGATCAGGTCTGCGCCGGTCATGTAGTCCGAAGCAGGGGATGCAAGGAACACTACCGCTCCCTGAAGGTCGGTGGTAAGGGCCATGCGCCCCATGGGTATCTTCTCAAGCCATCTAGGAAGCATACTTTTCCCCTCGGGGGTTTCAAGCAGATTCTCCACCAAAGCGGTCTTGGTATAGCCGGGACTGATGCTATTCACCCGGATACCCTTGGGCGCCCACTCGGCGGCGAGGCTTCGGGTCAGGTGAAGCACCCCTGCCTTGGATGCATTGTAGGCAACCTGATTCTGGGGGGTGTTGGAGATGTGGGCCGACATTGAAGCAGTGTTGATAATCTTCCCATAGCCTGTCTTCTCCATTATCCGTGCCTCGTGACGGGCGCAGAGAAACACCGAATCCAGGTTGAGGGCCAGCACCTTCCGCCATTCGGCAAAATCCTGGGTAAGAGCGTCCTTCCAGACACCCATACCTGCATTGTTCACGCCTATGTCCAGGCGGCCCCATTTGCCGGTAATATCTTTTAGCATCTTTTCTACATCTGCTTCGCCGGTAACATCGGTTTTAAGGGCTATTGCGTCAATGCCTTTCTTTTCCAGGGCGGCGGCTGTTTCCTCTGCTGTTGCAAGATTAATGTCCACAACTGCAACTTTGGCTCCCGCCTCTCCCAACGCAAAACAGTAAGCCTGTCCGATTCCCTGGGCGCCGCCTGTTACTAATGCGGTTTTCCCCTCAAGCTTAAAACGATCAAGAATTGTTTCCGGCATGATACTCCCCCTGTAAATATGTTACATTGTGCCGTCTATTATGTAAATAGAGTCTGTCGAGCCCACGGCAATTCTCTTACCACGAACGGCACGAGCAGACACTAACGCTTGCTTCAACGGCCTTCATTTTTATCCGAATTCTTTTTTATCCGGGTAGTTCGTGGTTATCTTAAACTGAGAATAGCCGCGGGAAGACCGTCTATAGCCTAGAATAAAAGTGCGGTCGGTGAAAATACCGGGTATTCCCGTTCCTTTTTAAGAGCGCCGGTTTTTTGATTGATCCTGAAAACCACAAGGTTATCCGAATCCTTATGCAGCACAATGAGGAAATTGCCCGAAGGGTCAATATTAAAGTCCCTGGGATGCTTCCCGCCGGAATCAACGGTCTCCCTGAAAGTGAGGGTTCCCGCGGGGCCAACCTTAAAGACAGCGATACTGTCGTGTCCCCTGTTGCTCGTATAGACAAAACGCCCATTGCCGCTTATGCGGATGGCCGCAGCAATACTCTCCGCCTTGAAACCTTTGGGCAGGGTGGAGATAGTTCCTGTTTTTGTAAGAACACCCGCCCTGTAGCTGAAGGAATCAACCGTTGAATCAAGTTCATTTAGAAAATACGCATGTTGTGCCGGAGGCTTCGCTACATGGTACCCCGATGAACGAAAACATCCGTGCCGGGGCCCTGCGCCAGGTGCGGAACTTGTAAAGGGCGGCTCGGCCGGGCTTAAGGGTTTTTTGGCCTTTGCGTCGAAACGGTAGACCATAATCCGGTCTGTCCCCAGGTCGCAGGCGAACCCGTACCTGTAGTCCGGGCTGAACCAGAAGGAATGGCAATGTGCCTTCTCCTGCCTGACTTTGTTGGGGCCCTTTCCGGTAAACTGAATGGCCTGAACCGGCTCTTCAAGACGGCCGTCTTTGCCGATGGGCAGAACTTCCAGAAGCCCCCCTGAATAGTTTGCCACGAACGCCCAGACGCCGTCCCTACTCAGGCTGATATGACAGGGCCCGGTTGCACCTGAGCTTTTGTAGTTCAGAAAACGGAGACTCTTGTCCTTTTCCACCGCAAAGGCGGAGACCGCCCCGGTGGAGAGTTTTCCGTAAGAGGCTGCCTCGTTAACCGCATAGAGGAATTTCCCCCGGCGTGCAAGGTACCCGGGATTTACTGCCTCCGCCGCCAGGTGAATATCCTCCACCACCCCGGTTTCACTGTTAAACGCAATGGAGTAAATTCCTTTACCCTTGCCGCCTGTACCTTCGGTATAAGTTCCGATATAACCCGAATGAACCATGACAGCCTCCTCAATACGCCTCTTTCCCTTTAACTTTGGCCCAGGTATCACGCAGACCTATGGTTCTGTTAAAGACCGGCTTACCGGGTCTGCCGTCAGGATCGGGGACAAAGTAGCCCAGACGCTCAAACTGGTATTTTGCATCCGGGGGAGGATTCGCAAGCCCCGGTTCGCCCCAGGCGCCTGTAATCACTTCCAGGGAAGCGGTATTGAGGTTGTCGATGTAATCTTTCCCGGGCGCCGTTTCCATGGGCCGTTTCGAGGTAAAGAGGTAGTCGTAGAGCCTTACTTCCATGGCCGTAGCTTTTGCGGCGTTGACCCAATGAATGGTGCCTTTAACCTTGCGGTTGTCCGGGGCATTGCCGCCTCTGGTCTGTGGATCATACGTGCAGTGCACGGCGCTGATGTTTCCGGCGGCATCCCTGTCGAAACCGGTACAAGTAACAATGTAAGCGTAACGGAACCTCACCGGATTGCCGGGGTAAAGGCGGAAGTATTTGGGAGGCGGCGTTTCCATAAAGTCGTCCTGTTCGATGTAGAGTTCCCTGCCAAAGACCAGCTTCCGCTTTCCGGCGCTTTCATCCTCCGGGTTGTTTACCGCCTCAAGCTCTTCTTCCCTGCCCTCCTCCCAGTTGTCAATGATAAGCTTCAAGGGTTTCAGAACCGCCATCACCCGGAGAGCCCGTTTGTTGAGATCCTCCCGGAGACAGTATTCCAGAAAGGCAATATCCACCATGGAATCGGTTTTGGCAATGCCGATCTGGGATACAAAGCTGCGGATTGCCTCGGGGGTATAGCCCCTCCGGCGGAGCCCCGAAATCGTAGGAAGGCGGGGATCGTCCCAGCCTGAAACATACTTTTCCTGCACAAGCCGGAGGAGCCAGCGTTTGCTCATCACCGTATGGGT
This sequence comes from Treponema sp., assembly GCA_031278095.1. GTDB lineage: Bacteria > Spirochaetota > Spirochaetia > Treponematales > Breznakiellaceae > JAIRNJ01. The sequence goes on along the minus strand of JAITLC010000132.1, from coordinate 2,242 downwards.
CATGTTGAGCCGGGCAAACTCGATCTGCCGACTGGGGAAAACTTCAGCTTCCCGGATAAACCATTCATACAGAGGCCGGTGAATCTCGTATTCCAGGGAACAGAGGGAGTGGGTGATCCCCTCCTTTGCATCGGAGAGGGGGTGCTGGAAATCGTACATAGGATAGATGCACCACGTGTCGCCTGTACGGTAGTGGTGTTCCCGGCGGATACGGTACATAACCGGGTCGCGCATAAGCAGGTTGGGACTCGCCATGTCGATCTTGGCCCTGAGTGTTTTTGCACCGTCAGGGAATTCCCCGGCCCGCATCCGCTCAAAGAGATCCAGGTTTTCTTCCACGCTGCGGTCACGGTAGGGGCTGTTCCTCCCCGGCGGGGTAAGGGTAATGTTGTTTTTGTCCTGAACTGCGGTGCCCCGGTATTCGCTTATCTGTTCATCGGAAAGATCATCCACATAGGCGCGGCCTTTCCTGATTATCTTTAGAGCCAGTTCGTAGAGATACTCATAGTAATCGCTGGCATAGTATTCCCGGTCTTCCCAGTCATAGCTCATCCATTTTACATCCCGCTTGATTGCTTCAACATAGGACTGATCTTCCTTCTCCGGGTTTGTATCGTCAAAACGGAGGTTGCACTTGCCGCCGAAACGCTCCGCCATGGAAAAATCTATGTAGAAAGCCTTGCAGTGACCAATGTGCAACCAGCCGTTGGGTTCCGGGGGAAAACGGGTATGGACATAACTGAAACGGCCTGAAGCAAGATCCTCCTTGATGAATTCGCTGATAAAATCTGAGGTCTCGTTCTCCATGAGGAAACTCCTAAAAATTTGTTAAATAACAAAGGCCGATGAGTAAAACTGCCCGGAGCACTGCTTGCCCGGCAGCTTTCGGCTTCTGTTTAGCCCATTCTTTTGTCCGGCCGATTTGAGTTCCATACCACCAGAAGAGACCCATCTGAGCATCAATGCGGAAAGCATACTCGGCAAAATCTTCCTTCCGGCTCTGGGGCCCGAAAAAAAGCCAGGCCAGTTCCTCCAGAATCACACTGAAATCCGTAAGGGCGGAGAGATAATCCTTCCCTTCAATCTTCGCCATCAGGCCGGGGATCTGATCCTCCAGTTCCTGTTTCCGTTCCACATCGGCCTCTTCCACCCAGGTTTTCTGAATGAGAAGCTCCAGATTATTACGGAAATGCTGCAAAAAGGTCTTCATCTCCGGACCGCACTCTTCCAAATCCAGCAGACGGCGGTAATCCGCCCCGATACCCAATATACCCGCAAAATCAAAAGCTTTTGCCTCGATCTCCGTTGCCTCCGACCCCCCGAATTCTTCATTCAATTCAGGCGGGAAAAGGGCCGCTGCAATACCGCGGTACTCTTCGGGGATAAAAACACTATTACAGGAGCAACAGTGAAACATACTTGTACGATGCTGAAAATAACCAAAATAGTCAATTACAGCAGAACTGTCCTTAAATACATTAAGGCTACAGTTCCAAAATCCGGTATTTTGGAACTCCCTCATTTGTGAAGGCAGCCTTATTTATTCCTGAACCTGTCCTGCCTGTAGGAACGGGTATTCTGAACCCGGTAGGATTGAGCCTTTGCCGCGGCATTGCCGTAGGAGCGTTCCACTTCGGGAGAAAAACCCTTCCCCGTCAACGCCAGTTCCCCGGCTGGGCGGTACGGTTCCCGGCAACAACGCGCCGGGACGAGGGGGGGGGGGGCTTCCCGCCGTTACCCAGCCCTTAAGATTCGGCGTCCAGGTATTGTTGTGGGCCTGAACCTCCACCCGCTTCCCCTTATCCTGAATCGCCAGAACGCTGTCCCCGAAGGAGAAGACACCCGCATCTTCGGCAAAGGCCCCGGAAGACACCCTGACTGCGGCTTTTTTCACCGCCGCGTAATTTTTCCCTGCTGAGACTGGGCATACAGGCCGAACCCGCTCAAAAAAGACAAAATCACTGAGGCTGTTCCAAAACTTCAGCTTTTGGAACGGCTTCCTTGAGTTTGTTCATCGAAGCGAAGCTTCGCGCCAACCGGGTTTTGGAACAAGCCCGGATGCAAGCCCGGCTTCACCTCTCCTTTACCGGCGGATGGAAATCTCCTCCGGTTTCTCCAAACCTTCCCCCTCCATGTACGCCGCGATGCCCGCGATAATCTCCGTCATCACCGGCGGGCGGGCGAAAGTGGCGGAACCTACCTGGACGGCCGCGGCCCCGGCCATGAGGAATTCCAGGGCGTC
>JAITLC010000038.1 GCA_031278095.1 Treponema sp. | reverse complement strand
GGACATGGTGACCCCCAGGAAACGCGGGACGGCCAGATGTTCGATTGGATCTACACCCACGGAGATATAGGCTTCCACCTCATGGGAAATCACCATGCTGGCCATCTCGGTGGCAATCGCCGTTGCCGAACGCGCTATGATAATGAAGGCGGTCAAAAGGGGCCCTAGTTCCCGGGTGATAATGAGAACGAGCAGGATATAGATATAGTGTTCCTGGGAGATCTGGGAGAGGAAGGGAATGCCGATGATATTTACGGCGGCCCCAATCCCCAGAGCCAGCATGGAAGACACGCTGAGAGCCTCAACAAAGGTAAAGAGGATCTGCATGATAAGGATCTTGTAAGAGGCCTGCCCCCGGAAAATAAAAGCCCAGATTCCCTTTAGAATACGGGCAAAAAAACCCAGAGGATAAAAGAAACTGGAGAAAAAGAGCTGCAAGTTCACCATTTCCCTTACGTCATCATACAGCTATTCTCGGTTTAAGATAACCACGAACCACTCACACCATCCGAACAGAAGAGAATTCAGGTAAAAATAAAGGCCGTCGAGGCAAACGTTAGTGTCTGTTCGTGGTAAACTGAGAATTACCGGTTATCATATCACAGCGGTATACTTTTTGTCTATTTCCTGTTATATTATACTAGTGGAGCAAGATACTTGCGATAGGCACGGCCAGGATACACTCAAAAAGCGGCTTCAACAACAGGAACTTTTATCTGCCATTTCACAAAGTTTTGTTTCTTCGGGCGAAATGGGCACGCTGATCAACAATGCCCTGATGATGACCGGCATGTTCATGGGAGCAAGCCGGGTGCTGGTGGGCAGGCTGGACGGAAAAACACACCGAATCAACTTTGATTATGAATGGTACAATCTTCTTCAGAATGCTACCAAAGCCACCCTGCGTTCCTTTGACTTTGTCAAGGGAGATTTTTCTTACGATACCTATATCACCCGCGGGGATGTCTTTATTGCCTGCACCGATACCAGCAAAGAGCCCAACATAAGCCCCCGCATACTGGAGCGGGGGGTAAAGGCTTTTATTTCCGCACCGATCTTTGTCTACAACGATTTCTGGGGGCTGCTCATCATTGACGATTGCCAGAAAAGCCGGAGCTGGGATGAAGAGGATATCCAGATCCTCCGCCTTGTTTCCAGCGCTCTGGCAAATCTTGTGGCCCGCTGCCAGGCCGAAGAAGAACTCCGCCGGATGAGTTCTATCGTCAATGCTTCCCCCTACTATATTGCATGGCAGTCCATAGAGGGGGAATTCAAGTACCTCAATCAGGGCGCCCAGGATATAACGGGTTACAGCAAAAACGAACTGATGGAAAGCGGGCCGGGCATCCTCTTTAGTGAAGAGATCTACAAAAGAATACTGGAACACTATAATAAGCTCATTCTGGATAATGGATTTACCGAAGTGGTTCTTCCCATCTGCCGCAAGGACGGGGAAGAGCGGATGTTCTCCTTTTCGGGTTTTACGACAGACATAAAAAGGCAGGGGTTTGCCGTCATCGCCCTGGATATTACCGAAAAACTCAAGCTCGAAAAGGAGCTGATAGCGGCCAAGGAACAGGCGGAACAGTCCAGTCAGGCGAAAAGTGATTTTCTGTCCCGGATGAGCCACGAGATGCGCACCCCCCTGAATGTGATCATTGGTATGAGTACCATCGCCGAAAACAGCAAGGATATGGAACGAATCCGGTACTGCCTCTCCAAAGTCAAAGATGCATCGGTACACCTTCTGGGAGTGATCAATGATATCCTCGATATGTCAAAGATCGAGGCGGGAAAATTTGAGCTTTCCTGTGCGGAATTTGACTTTGAACGGATGCTTAAAAAGTTAAGCGACGTCATGGAATTCAAATTTAATGAAAAGAAGCAGAGTTTTGTGGTGAGGATTGACCAGGATGTTCCCATAAGGATTATTGGGGATGAGCAGCGGATCTCCCAGGTACTCACCAACCTGATAGCCAATGCGGTCAAATTCACCCCCGAAGGGGGAACCATAACCCTCAATATCAAGCACATTGCCGCGGAAGGGACACGGCATACCCTGCGTTTTGATGTTATTGATACGGGTATCGGCATCTCCGAAGAACAGAAAAGCCGGCTCTTTAATCTCTTTGAGCAGGCGGACGGAACCATTGCCCGCAGGTACGGTGGAACGGGGCTCGGCCTGGCTATTTCCAAACGTTTTGTTGAACTCATGGAAGGCCGGATCTGGGCGGAAAGCGAACTGGGCAAGGGATCCGATTTTATCTTTGAGATCGTGGTAAAGGAAGGAAAGCAGTCTCATCTGCCGCGTGAGACCATCAAGTGGGAAGAACTCCGTATCCTCGCGGTGGACGACTCTCCGGATGTGCTGGAATACTTCAGGGAATATGCCGATTACATGAAGATCCACTGCGAAACTGCCGCCGATGGGGATAAAGCGGTAAAACTCATGGAGAAGACCGGAGAGGCTCCCTATGACATTGTCTTTACCGACTGGCACATGCCCAAAATGAACGGGATTGAACTTGCCAGGGAGATAAAAAACAGATACGGGAACAAGGTAACGGTGATTCTCATCTCCGCAAGCGAATGGTCTACCATCAGCGATGAGGCCGAAAAATCGGGGATGGACGGGTTTATATCAAAGCCCCTCTTCTACAGCTCCCTGACGGATTGCATTAATAAGCAGCTATCCCGTCTCAAAAAGAAAACCCCGGAAAGTGAATCGAATAACAACAAAAACATTTTTGCAGGCAAAAGCATCCTCCTTGCGGAAGATGTGGAGATAAACCGGGAGATTATTTATTCCCTGCTGGAAAATACCGGAATACAGATAGAGGCAGCGGAAAACGGCAAGGTGGTCCTTGAGAAATTCAAAGAGGATCCGGAACAGTACAGCCTTATTCTGATGGATATACACATGCCGGAGATGGATGGTTACGAGGCTACCCGGAAGATTCGGGAACTCTCCTGCCCGAAGGCAAAGTCCATTCCCATCATGGCCATGACCGCCAATGTCTTCAGGGAAGATGTGGAACACTGTCTCGCCGCCGGGATGAATGATCATCTGGGGAAACCGGTTGATGCGGAAGAATTGATAAAACGCCTAAAAAAATACCTGCTCTAGTACCTTGATTACATTAAAAACACATTTATAAAGAAGTAACCGCGAAGCCGAAGGAGTCGGAGAAGGGATATGGGGGCTCTTCCTTGTTTCTCCTTACTTCGGAACTATCCCAAAGTTTGTGTAAATGTCAGAATATCATTGTAAAATAGCTTGCCTGATTAAACGCCATACCCCAATTCCGTTTCGTGAAATTGACAGAGTTTTCATAATTAACTATTATCCCTGTAACAATTTTATGAAGAATAAAATAATTTCATGAAAGACAGAATTTTTTCAATCGGCATTAAGATTCTGGCGCCGATTTTTCTATGTTTTATTCTCTTCGGCGCCGTCTTGATGGCAACCATAAATTTGCTTACCGAATCGACCTCTACCGAAACCTTCAAGGAAGGCGTCAATCAAAAAGACAATCTGGTATACCAGCTTATAGATGAACAGACGGCCCTGCTGGAGAAGAAAACCCGGTGGTTTGGGGAATTTGCAGGGCCCGGAGGCTTTATACGTGAACTTACGGCGGGGAAAAATGCCCGGCTGCAGGCCCGGCTTGACGCATTGGTTCCCGCCCTGGATGTGGATGGAATTACCCTGGCGGACAGGGACGGCTATCCTCTCATAAACAGCGGGGCATCGGATTCCTCAAGCGGCGTCCGTTATGTACGTACCATCGTTTCCTATACCGAGGACAAGAATTGTGTTACCCGGATGTATTCGCTGGATAACACGCTGGAACTCATCTCCTCCATTCCTGTTTTTGTTGATGGGGAACTGGCAGGTTACGGTTTTGTTGAATACAGTCTCCAGTCCGGCAAATTTGTCAATGATCTTCAGTCCCTCACCCAATGCGAGATCGATCTCTACCAGGGGCCGGTACTCCGGGGCAGTTCCGCAGGATTTTCCGGGGAAACATCCTCCGGACTTTCACAGACTTCTGCAGACCGTAAATCCTGGATAACTCCCTTTACCGGCAGTCTCTCTTCGGATCATGATCTGATGATCGATACAGTTCTTGGCCTCGGGGAAACCTTCCGGGGTGAATATACCGTGGGAGATACCAGGTATTACGGAGTTCATATCCCCCTCAAGGACGGTTCCGGTTCCCGTGTCGGCATTGTCTCCATGAGTCTTCCCATGACCCAGGTGCGCCAGACGGTTCAGCTTATTAACCGGGTGGTAGTGCCTCTGCTTCTTGGGGGAATTGCGTTGCTCCTCATCGTTTTCACCCTGCTTCTCCGTTTCATTGTTATTGCGCCTTTAAAGCGTACCGCTTCGACTGCCGCCGCGGTTTCGGAAAATTTGAGTTCCAAAGCGGCGGATTTTACTTACCAGATGCCGGTAAAACGGCATGATGAAATCGGAATCATTATCCGCAGTATTAACGGGTTTATCGCCTCCCTGCGGGGTCTGGTGAGCCAGCTCAAGGATGCCCAGTCTTCCCTACAGGCTATCGGGGAAAACCTGAGCAGTCAGTCTGAGGAATCTGTCAATGCGAATTCCCGAATCATGGACGCGGCCGCATCCATTCAGGGGCAGACCGGGGAGCAGGCCAAGTCTCTGGAACGTACAAACGAGGTGCTGCAGAATGCAGTCGAAGGTCTCGGCGGACTGAATACCCTCATTGTCGATCAGAACAAGGCCATTACCGCATCCTCCACATCGGTAGAAGAGATGACCGGTACGATCTCCGCGGTTACCGTGGCGGTTCAGGAGATGAAGGATCAGTTCGGCGCCCTGGTTTCGGTGGCCGACGAGGGAATGAAACGGCAGGAGGATGTGGATAAGCAGATTCAGGGTATCCAGTCCCAGTCCGAAGCCTTGGCGGGAGCCAATCTGGTTATTGCCCAGATAGCCGCACGAACAAATCTTTTGGCCATGAACGCCGCCATTGAAGCGGCCCATGCAGGGGAAGCAGGCCGGGGTTTTGCAGTGGTGGCGAATGAGATTCGTACCCTGGCGGAAAACGCCCATTCTCAGTCCAATTCCATCAAGGTGGAACTTTCACAAATCGTCAAATCGGTTCAGGATACGGTGGGAATTTCCGCCAAGTCCCAGGAAGCGTTCCGTCTTGTTTCCGATCAGATCAGCGCCACCGATGCGTTCATCATCAGGATTGATACTGCCATGGAAGCCCAGCGGAAGGCTTCAGTCCAGATTCAGGAAGCCCTGGAGGCAATTAATGCCGCGGCATCCCGAGTGCAGAGTACCTCCACAGACATGATAAGCCATATGGACGAGGTAAAAGGGGAGATGGACGGGCTTACCAGCGTTGTCCGGGCCATTCAACAGGGCATTGACAGCATGGGAGAAAGCGCCAGGGAAGTGAATAAGGCTGCCGAAGCGGTGCTGGAACTTGCCAAGGACACCCACCGGAATATTCAAATTATGGAGGGAACCATCGGTTCCTTTAAAGTATAGTGGGCCGCCCCAATTTCCCCGAAATTGCGGTTTTAGAAGGAGTTTTTTATGAAACGGAAAACCACGGAAAACTTAGGTTTTTGTTCGGTCGAATTTTCAAAGTTAGCCATTTTGATGTTTTTTCTGGTCTCCGGTGTCTTCCTCTCCGCCCAGGATTTGACCATTGATTACCGTTACAATGTATCAGGCCCGGATAGCGGGAATTATCTTACCTATACTTCGGCAATCCGGTATATCGCCGCGGATAAGGATGCCTTTGATGCGGTTTCCGGGGCTTCCCGACAGAAGTCCACATCCCTCTTTGCGCCTATCCAGACGGACATTATGGGAAGGGCTACCATTTCCGGGGGTTTCCGGGGGCTGCTGCTCTTTCCGCTTGCACCCGATTCAATGCGGACAGAGGATAATCTCCATGTGTACAAAGAAGGAACGGTCATCACCATGGAATACGTCCATCGCGGCGCGGCCTACCGCATACAGACCGACAGGCAAGGCAATATCAGCTTTCCCCGGGGTTCCTATGTGATGAGGACCATCGGGTATATCAAAGACCGCGATCCTCAGGTTATTTCCCTGGACTTTTCCGGTAACAAGAGTGCCGAAACAGTGGACTGGCGGAAGATCTGGGATCCCGAAACCCCCTCCGGAAAGGCCATCGATTCCGGCTCGGAAACCAGGACAGGCCCCATCCAGAACGATTACGGCGATATGATGGCCATGTTTAACTGGGATGGAACTCTCCAGGTGACCTTTGAAAATTCGATCCTTACCATTAAAGGTGCCTTGCGTCCCATGAAACGCTGATGCACATGGCTGCAGAAGACGGGGAAGAATAAGATGGGGAAGAATATGTAGTGTCCGTCCATAAAACCGGTTGCTTTATAATATGAGCCTGTTCCAAAACTAATTGACTGTGCGCTAATGCGCACGGTTTTGGAACAGCCTCATGTGAAAAACAAAAAAAATCTGAGAAATACACCGGTTTTCATAAGAAATTTATTGACATTCCGATAATAAGGTATATACTACATAGTAAAGTATAGAGATTTTTTCAAATGTCAATTTTGGAACAGTTTCAGGTAATATAATACTTTGCAGGAGGTATTTATGAAGAAAATTCTTTTATTGGCACTGGTTTTGGGAGTCCTTCTCTCGGGATTGGCGTTCGCCGCCGATTGGATGGTGCAGAGCGTAACCGGAAAGGTTGAACGTGAAGTTTCCCCCAATAACTGGGAAACCGTTGGTTCCAACGGAATGTTGAGTGATTCGGCCGTCGTCAGGATCGGACTTAATTCGACATTGGTTCTCAAATCCGGGGATCAGGTTAAGACTATCCGTGGCGCCAAAACCGCCGATACCATTGAGAAGCTCATCGCGGCAGACAATGCCAGCGGGGTCAAGCTCGGCGGTAAGGTCAGCGCTTCCAGCGCCGCGGTGACTGCCCGCAGCACCCAGAGCACCTCCACCGCTTCCCAGCGGGCCAGTGAGGCCGTCGAAGATACGGAGTGGCTTGAATAGCCTGTAAAACTCTCTCCAGGAAAGATCCCCCGGTTATTGCCGGGGGTTTTTTATGGAGACACAGAAGGGGCTGTCCGAATGGGCGGATACAGATTTTGAGGCTTCCTTTGGGATTCCGCAATTCAAACTGCCATCTTTTTTGTTGTTGTCCGGCCGCTGGTTTAATCCCCTGTTAAAAGAGTCTGTCCATAATGTCTACATTATGGACAGATTACCTTATAAAACGCATTTTGCGTACCGTTTCGGTACGAAACGGGAGCAAATGCAAGGTTTGCCCGCAAAGTAACCGACTTTGTGGACAGATACTAACTAGTTTGTATACCGGAGCTGTTCGGGAACTGAAGTTTCCGAACAATTTCTGCTGAAAAACGGTAAAATTTTCCTCTTCACACGGCAGCAGGGAAAATTTCACGAGGCTTTTAGCATAAGGGAACCAGCGGCGAACCGAAGTATCGCATTCCCGAACAAGTCCATTTATAACGGTAAATGTTTTTATACCGGAGGGCTGAATTTGGCTGTTACTACCAAGGAATTGGCAAAAATATGCGGAATATCCAGAACAACGGTGAGCCGGGCCTTAAACGGGCATGGGCGTATAGATGCCCAAACGAAGGCCCTCATCATAGAAACTGCAAAACAGCAGGGCTATCGCCCGGATCTTCTTGCCCGCAGTTTGGTTAAGGGCAGGACAATGTGTCTTGGGATAATTGTTTTTGACATCAGCAATTCCTATTTTGCCCAGATGGTCAGTGCTATTGAAGCGGAAGCCCGGAAAAACGGTTATTTTCTCAATATTACCCTTCAGGAAAAAGATAAACGCCTGGAGATAGAGCTTATCAATAATATGGTGGACAGAAGAATGGACGGGATTATACTCTGCCCGGTCAATAAAGGGAGGAAATTTTCTGAATTTCTCCAGGGTTTGCATACCCCGCTTTTGGTTTTGGGAAATTTTGTTTCTGATAAAATTCCCTTTATTGGCATTAACGAACGCCAGGCGGCCCGTGATGCGGTAGCACTTCAGATTGGCAAAGGTTACCGCAGGATTGTCTTTGTCTGTCCTCCTCTCTGTGATGCTGCTAGGGGAAATATCTACACGCACCAGCAGCGGATCCTGGGAGTTGCCGATGGAATAAAGGATTGCAGCGGAGTTGATCTTGCTGTTATCGATCGCTGGAATTATCTGGAACTGCTGGATCAATGGATAGATGGCAGGGTAAAGACCTCTTTCTTTTGTTCCGGTGATGTTTTTGCCCTTGATATAATGAGTTATCTTAAAAGAAAATATTCTTTCCTGCCTCCAAATATTGGCGTTATGGGATTTGATAATACACGCATGCTTCAGTATTTTGTCCCTTCTATTGCTACGGTTGATACTTCCATCAATGAAACCGGCCGCCTCGCCGCTATGCTGCTTATAAAGAAGATTAACGGAGAATCCATTCCCAAGCGAAGTTTTGCCAGTTACCGTATACTGGACGGAGAATCCATTTAACTCGTGTCTGTCCATAATGTAGACACATTACGGACAGACACGGACAAAAGTCAGGAATTTCGTCCAAAAAGTCCGTGTTTTCCGTGCGACCAGCGGTTACTATTATTCTCGTGCGTATCATGAGTATTTAATTCAATTTTTTCAAGTTTTTCTTGACAGGGGGAAAATTCTTGTATATACTCATTCCGTGCGTACACGTGTGCGCAAATATCCCGATATAGGGATAAATTTATACGGAGGATGCAAATGGAACTCAAAAAACTGTTTTGTTTTGTCATGATAGCGGCTTTTGCCTCAATCATGCTGCCAGGATGCGGCGCCAAGGGAAAAACTGCCGATGCCGGGAAAACCGGTCAAAGCATTTCCTTTTGGAATGTATTTACCGGTTCCGATGGTGAAATACTGCGGGAAATAGTGGATAAGTATAACACAAACAATGCCAGGGGTGTTGTCATCAGAATGGATATTATGCCCGGAGATCAACTGGCGCAAAAATTGCCTGCGGCAATCTCCACCGGTACCGCTCCGGAATTGGTTTTATATGGCATAGAAAACATGGCGGATTACGTAAAAACCGGTTCCCTGGAGCCGGTAGACGATTTTTGGGAGAAGACCGGAGCCGATAAAAGTGATATTATGGACTATGTATTGCAGTATTCTTATATAAACGGCGTTCAATATGGTACGCCAATGCAATATAATGTATCAATGCTGTACTGGAACAAAGACCTTTTCAGCGCCGCCGGGCTTGATCCTGACAAGGCGCCTGCAACCATGGATGATCTTGCTTCCTATGCGGCGGCGCTGACCAACCCGTCCAAAAATCAGTATGGATTGGGACTTGCCGCGGATGCGGTGTTTTTTAATGCCCAGTGGCTCTGGGCCAATGGCGGTGATATTCTCGATCTCAAAACTGAAACCAATAAACTTGCTTCAAAGGAAAACCTTGAAACATTGGGCTGGCTGCAGGATCTGGTGATCAATAAAAAAGTTAGCCCTGAAAATGCTTCGGTAACAGAGCTTGATCCCCTGTTTCAGAATGGCAGCCTTGCCATGCTTGTGAGCGGCCCGTGGCAAATTAACGGCCTTAAATCTCTTGGAATAAATTTTGGAGTGGGCGCTATTCCAAAAGGGAAGGTAAACCAGAATGCGGTAACGGGCGGCTGCAATTATGTTATACCCAAGGGTACAAGCCTTGAAGGCAAAGAGGCGGCCTATGATTTTATGGCTCATTGGCTTACACAGGATGTTCTTTTGACATGGTCTCAACGCTGCGGATTCCCCGCATGGTCAAAAAAACTGATGTCCGGTGAAGCTCTGAAAAATGATAAAATTCTTTCAGATGTGACAGAAGCAACCAGAATTGGGCGCAATTACAATATCGGTTATCCCAAGGCCAAACAGATGGATTATGATGTTCTCCAGCCCATGTTTGAAAAATTGTTTGCCGGGGCGGCAAGTCCGGAGAAGGTTCTGGAAGAAGCCGTCAAAGCGCTTGACGCGGTGATTGCACAGTAATGGCAAGTTCAGGATAATGGTAAAGAAACATAAAAAACACCGTTTGGAAATTCAGGGAGAAGCCTATTTATTTATACTTCCCTCCATGATTATTCTTTCGGTGTTTGTTTTTATTCCTCTTGTCTCTTCGATGCTCATCAGTTTCATGGATATGGATATTTTTATGAACGATGCCGGGTTGATCGGCTTTAATAACTATATGCAAATGGGCAAGGATCCCCGCTTCTGGAACGCCATGGGCAATACGCTGTTTTTTACCATGATGCACATACCATTGCAGATAATTATTGCCGTGGTACTGGCATCAGTTGTTGCAACAAATAAAGGCTGGGCAAGGCTCATGCGTACAATTTATTACATACCCACGGTCTGCTCCATGACCGCCATAGGCATTACCTTTGCGATGCTCTTGGATCCAAATATGGGGCTCCTGCCTTTCTGGCTGAGAAGATTCGGAATCGGCGCTGTTTCATTTTTGAAGTCAACTACCCTTGCAATGCCGACTTTGGCGGCGATCAGCGTCTGGAAAGGCTTTGGATATACTCTGACGATATTAACCGCGGCAATTCTGGTGATTCCCCAGTCGTTGTATGAAGCGGCAGATATTGATGGCGCAGGTTTCTGGCGGCGTTTTTTTGATATTACTGTACCGGGTATCTGGACTGCTGTCAGTTTTTGTGTGGTTACCACCACTATTACAAGCCTCCAGATGTTTGATCAAGCCTATATTATGACCAAGGGCGGGCCTCTGTATCATACAGAAACCATAGTGCAATATATTTACAACCGGGGGTTTCAGACCGCTCCATATTCCCTGGGTTATGCCTCAACCATGTCGGTGGCTGTACTGATTTTGGTAGCTGTAATTACTTTTATATTACGCCGTTTTTTTATGGATAAAGGAGATGAATAGGATGAGGCTTGGCAGCAGGTTTACCGGAGCATTTGTGGTAAAATTTTTTGCTTTGTTAGCTGCAGTAATAGTGCTCTTTCCTATTCTCTGGCTGATTGTTTCATCGTTCAAAAATGATAAAGAAGTTATTGCCGCTTCTCCATACTTTTTTCCCAGGACTTATACCTTAATGCAGTATATCAATGTTGGCAGTAGCATCCCCTTGGCAAACATGTTCCGCAATTCAACTGTTTTTGCGGTAACGGTTACGGTGATAAGCCTTCTGTTTGATTCCCTCTGCGGTTATGCTTTTGCCCGGTTGAATTTTTATGGCAAAAAACTCATCTTTTCCATTATCCTGATAACCATGATGATACCTTTTCAGGTCATAATGACGCCGCTTTATATTGAAGAGTACCGTTTGTCCATTCTGGATACTTTAGCCGGGCTTGTTCTTCCCCGCGCTACCAGCGCCTATGGCATCTATCTTATGCGTTCGTTTTTTTCAAAGATGCCGAAATCCCTTGAGGAATCCAGCCGTATTGACGGTTTGAGCGAATTTCGCATCTATTGGTCAATTATGCTGCCTCAATGCAAGCCTGCGCTTCTAAGCCTGGGAATTTTTCACCTGATGAATAACTGGAATGATTTGATTTATCCCCTGATGTTGACTAATTCTACCAATAAAAGGACTCTTTCAGCGGGGCTGGCTATATTAGTTGGTAATAAAGCAGTAAAATATGGGCCAATGCTGGCGGCTACAGTAATATCAATACTTCCGCTGCTGTTGGTATATGTTGTATTTCAGAAATATTTTGTGGAAGGTATTGCTACATCGGGCACCAAAGAATAGGGAATCAGGGAAGTTATATAGAGTCCATAATATCTGCATTATGGACAGACTCTATTAAACCGGTTTACATGGGGTATGGCGCCCCTCAATATCAATCAATGGGGAGATGTATGGTGAAGAAGGCAGGTTTACTGTTAAACAGAGCCTTTACAGGCAGTATTATTAATCGGCGGCTTTTTGGTTCATTTATAGAGCATATGGGACGGACTGTTTATTCAGGAATTTATGAAAAAGACCATCGGGAATCAGATGCCGATGGATTTCGAACTGATGTGATAAAGGCAGTGAAAGACATGGGAGTGAGCATTGTGCGTTATCCGGGAGGCAACTTTGTTTCTGCCTATGACTGGCGGAATGGGAGAGGTCTCAGGGAACAGCGCCCCCGTCAACTGGAACTTGCCTGGATGTCTACAGAAACCAATGAGTTTGGCATCAATGAATTTATGCGTTGGTCGGAAAAAGCAGAGGTAGAACCCCTGCTCACGGTGAACCTGGGAACAAGAGGCATGGAAGACGCAATCGAATTTTTGGAATACTGCAATCATCCTTCGGGTACGGCTTACAGCGATCTCCGTATCTCTGACGGTGTTGAGAAACCCTATGCCGTCAAGACATGGTGCCTGGGCAATGAGATGGATGGAGAGTGGCAGATAGGCCATAAGACCGCCCAGGAGTACGGCAGATTGGCAAAAGAAACCGCAAAGGTTATGAAACTGGTGGATCCCCGGATCGAACTGGTTTCCTGCGGCAGTTCCAGGTTTGATATGCCCGGTTTTCCCCAATGGGATGCGGAGACCCTGGAACATACGTATGAGTATGTAGATTATTTGGCTCTTCATCAGTATTTTGGCGGGCAGGAAAAAGGAACCCCTGCATTTCTTGCCCAGGCGCTTGATATGGATCGATATATCGAAACTGCCGCGGCTGTTTGTGATTATGTCAAGGTTAAAAAAAGATCCAAAAAAACAATGATGCTCAGTATTGATGAATGGGGCGTATGGTCTCCTGTGATGCTTAGGGAACAAAAGCAGCCCTGGCAGATAGCTCCTTCTTTTAGCGAACAGATTTATTCCCTGGAGGATGCTCTCCTGTTCGGCGGTATGCTGCTGTCTATGCTGCGCCATTGCGACCGGGTTAAGATTGCCTGTCAGTCCCTTCTGGTTAATATTAGTGCGGCAATTATTACTGAGCCCGGCGGTTCTCTGTGGTTACAGCCCATATTCTATCCCTTTGCCCATGCGGCAAAATATGGGAAGGGCAGGGTTTTAACGCCGGTTGTAGAGAGCCCCTCGTATAGCTATGACACAAACCAGAACGCCCCGGTTCTGGACAGTTTGGCAGTTTTGGGTGAAGAAGGGCTTAGTTTGTTTTTGATTAACCGGGATTGTACCGAAGATCTTGAACTAACAGTATCCCTACAGGATTTTGGTTCTCTCTCAATCAGAGAACATCTCTGCATGCATCACCGGGATCCCGGGGCAAACAATCTGAAAAATCACGGCAATGTTGTGCCCGTGCCGGGGGAGGATGCCCGAATTGAAGAGGCGGCGCTGCGCTGCCGTTTACCGCCTCTTTCATGGAATGTGCTCCACCTTACTTCTTGGTCAAATTATTGACCGCATCCCATTCCGCATCCGGCGGATTAGCGATAAGGGTCTGGCAGCGGTCCAGGTAGAGTCTGGCGCACGCATCTTTCCCGTTCTCCGTAACGATAGCGGAAAAGATTCCGGCGGCTTCCCGGAAATTCCGGTTCTCGTAGGCCTGTATGCCTGTCTCCCAGGAGCCGATCATGGCGGAGAGTTCCGCCGGGGCTTCCTTCCGGATATCCAGCAATTCATAGAGCCGCAGGGGGGTGCTTATCCCCACCACCCGTACTCTGTCCAGGGAACGGATAAGGAATTCATCCCCAATTTTGTCCCTGGTGTATTCGCTGATCAGCATGCCCCCGGTATCGTACTGCTTGTTTACCCCTTCCAGCCGGGCGGCGAGGTTTACCGCATTCCCCATGATCGTGTAGTCCATCTTGTTGGGGGTACCCATATTGCCTACTACCATGTCGCCGGTGTTGATGCCGATGCGGGTAAATATAGGGCTTTCCGACCGGAGCTTCCCCTGGGCAATAAGATCCACCAGCGCGGCGGCGAAGGGGCCCTGGGGATCCATGATTTTTTCCCTGAGTCCAATTTCGGCTCTTTTCATCCGGATTGCGGAACGGCAGGCCAGGGCGGCATGGGTTTCGACAGGTATCGGCGCTCCGAAGAAGGCGATAATTGCATCTCCTTCAAACTTGTCTATGGTTCCTCCATTTTCCATCACGATATTGCTCATCTCCGTAAGGTAAAGGTTGAGGAGGGCTACCAGGTCGGCAGGATCGAATTTTTCGGAAAAGGAGGAGAAGGACTGAATGTCTGTAAAGATAGCGGTCATTTCCCGTTTTTCACCTCCCAGATTGAGTTTGCTGGGATCGGCAATGATCTGGTTGATAACCTCCGGGGCAAGGTAACGGGAGAAGGCGGAGCGGAGGAAGGATTTTTCCCGGATAGTTGAGAAGAAGCTGAGGCCGGTAAGAGTGAGGAAGGTGAGGGTAACCGCGGCAAAGGGGACCACCATGGCAAGGTAGTTCTTGGTGATCATAAAGAAGATCGTAAAAACAAAGACGGTAAAAGCCATGGCGATGAGGCCCGCCAGGATGGACTTACCCACATCAAGCCGCTTAACGACAAGCGCCAGAGCCACCGAGAAGATCAGCGCCAGAAGCAGAGAGATGAAGGGAGGCGTATCATCCAGAAACTGGCCCGAGAGCAGCATGTTTGCCATGACGGCATAGGTTCCCACGTTGGGGTAGTTGGTCATGAAGGTGACGAGTCCCAGGTCGGTGCTACTGGTCATGGTAGCGCCCACGATGCAGAGGGCTCCTTCCGTCCGTTTGGAAACCTGCTCCCGAATCTTCACCAGTTCGGCAAGCTGTACCCTGGCTTCATGGAAGAGGGAACTGACAAATTCACTTACATCCTCATCCCCCATTACATCGGAGAGGATAATCTCTTCGTAGGGGCCGTTAAGAAAACGATCCGAGGCTTCCAGATACGCATGACGGGCATCCATATACGCGTCAAAGCTGATGCCTTCGGCGGGATTCTCCCCGGAATAGAGCCCTTCCTTGATAAAAGCGGAATCGTTGTAGAGCTGCAAGGGGGTCTTGTACCCGTCCCAGTAGTCAAAAAAGTATGAATCCTGCATGAGCCTGAGGTAATCCTGAATGAATTTTGTCTCCAGCCGGGTATACTGAATGAGATCCCAACTGGATATGATGTTGTACTCGTAGAAGGATTTTTTTGGCCAGTTGATTAGTACCGAACCGTCTTCCGTCCGGAAAATGCGGATATCCCGGCGTTCGCCGTCTATGAGGGCGTTTTTCAGGATGATGGCGGCATTATTCACCTCAATGCCCTGATAATCCAGCCGTTTTTTCATGGCGGCCAGGGTAAGGTGGGGGTAATAGTGTCCGTGGTGTTTCATAAGAAGGTGAACCCGCCGTCTGTAGCCGTCCGAATCGGGGAGGGCGTTGACGAAACCCGCTCCCTTGGCCTTTCTGAGCAGTTTGAGAATCGCCGGAGTAACTCCGGGATTCTCCGGCGTCTTGGTGTCCCCGTCAACCACGATATCCTTTATGGCGATGTTCTCTTCAAGGAAACTCTGGATTTCCGGATCCATGTACCAGGTCTTGTCATCCTCGAGAATCGTTTCTTCGTTGATCATGGTAAGGGTAAGGAAGGAATTGTCAAAAAATTTGAGGGTATCGGCAAAGTATGCATCTACATCCCGGATAACATAGTTGATGTTGACTTCCATTTCCTGCCGGATGGAGTTGTTGTAATCGATGAGATCGCTCTTGAGAATCTCCGTTTCAGCCGCCGAATAGTAGCCTGCGGAGATGCCGTTCAGTACCTCCGAAGTGGTGTTGTTGATCCGGTTGAAGTCTTCTTCGATATAGCGGGGAAGATCTTCCCGTACATAGGCGGCGTCTACCCGGACAGGGCTGTTATCGAGGAAGCTCAAGTCGAATGCCACCGTTTCGGCGCCCATCTCCCGGAGAAATACGATGAAGTCGGCATAGATGTCCCTCGTCCAGGGGAAAAGCCCTACGTTTTCCAGGGCGCCATCGTCCACGGTGATGAGAAGTACCCGGTCATCCTCCCTAAGGGAGGGAATAGTCCTCAGGTACATGTCGTAAACTTTCCCGTCAAACGAGGTAAGAAAGAGGAATGCGCAGAGGGCCGATACAACAACGGGAATTACCAGATGATAATATTTCTTTAACATAATAGAATGAATATACCATGTCTTTCAGATATTATGTAGTGTTTGTCTACAAGGCCGGTTACTTTGCGGACAGACCCTGCATTTGCGTATCTTTTCGTACCAAAACGGTGTGCAAAATGCCTTCTTTAAGGCAGTTGTCCATGAAGCCTGAGAAAAACCAGCCGGGCTTTGAAACCGGCTCCGGGAAAAACGGTCAAAAGTCCGGTTTTTCCACTAAATTCAAAGAAGCCGTTCCAAAAACTGAAGTTTTGGGAAAGCCTCTGTAGCGGGAGATTTATGAAATCTGCAGCGTTTCTTACAGTTAAACGGATACTTTTTGTTACGGCCGGCGCCGCCATCATGGCCTTCAACATCAACACCTTTGTCCGTGCCGGCGGTCTCATTCCCGGTGGTTTTACCGGGCTTACCCTGCTCTTCCAGGAGATATGCCTCCGCTACTGGAATATCCGCGTCCCCTTCAGCGTGATCCTGTATATATTGAATGCCATTCCGGCGTTGATCAGCTTCCGGTTTATCGGGAAACGTTACAGCCTCTATTCCTGCCTGATGATCCTGCTCTCCGGGGTCATGACGGACTGGATGCCTTCAATGTTTATCGAATTCCTGCAGTTCCAGGATACTCTGCTTTCCGCGGTTTTCGGCGGCCTGCTCAACGCCACGGCGATCCGCCTTTGTCTTCATGCGGGGGCCACCAGCGGCGGAACGGATTTTGTGGCGATTTTCATTTCCGAGCGTTACGGCAGGGATGCCTGGACCTATATCTTCGCCGCCAACTGCGTGATTCTGGCCCTGGCTGCCTGGCTCTTTGCCCTGGACAAGGCTCTCTACTCGATCATCTTCCAGTATACCACTACCATGGCTCTCTCCAGCCTTTACCGGGGTTACCAGCAGCGTACTCTGCTGATCATCACCAACAAGCCCGGCGAGATTTACTGTCTGATACGGGACGCCACCCGCCACGACGCGACGAGCTTTAACGGCATAGGCCGCTATAAAATGGCCGAACGTGTGCTCCTCTATTCCGTAGTTGCCGCCAACGAGACCGCCCCCCTGGTTGCCGCCATCCGCAAGACCGACAAAGAGGCCTTTATCAACGTCATCAAGACCGAGCATATCAACGGCAGGTTTTACCGCAAGCCGAAAGATTGAACGGACTCTGCAGTGGACGAATGCCTGCTATTCATGTAAAAATAAGCGTCTATGAACATAAAATGGATTGTGCTGGGCATTGCAGTGCTCATGTATGTTTTTGTGGTGATATTTCCCGGCCGGAAATCTTGGGCTGCTCTGGGGGCTGCGATTCTTATGCTCATTCTGCGGGTAGTGAGCCCTGCCGCAGCCATCGGGGAGCTTATCAACTGGGACGTAATCCTGATCTTTGTGGGAAGCCTCATAATTGCGGAACTTTTTATATATTCCAGGGTTCCCGCCGCCATAGCCGACGCCATCGTTGCGCACTCTCCGAATGTGGGGATCGCAATCGTAGCCATTCTGATGATGACTGGGATTATCAGCGCCTTTGTGGAGAATGTGGCTACCGTTCTGGTAATGGCTCCCATTGCCCTGGCGTTCTGCAAGAAGCTGGAACTCGATCCCCTGTACTTCATGGTAGGCCTTGCGGTAATGGCGAACCTTCAGGGGACTGCCACTCTTGTGGGAGATCCTCCTTCCATGATCTTTGCCGATTTTGCAAACTACGGTTTTAACGACTTCTTTGTGTATCAGGGAAAGGCTTCGATTTTCTTTGCCGTGCAGATTGGGATGCTGGCCGGAGCCATTTTCTTTTATATCTATTTTGCACGCAAGGGCGGCGCCAGGGTGAAGATGGATCAGGAGAGGATACTCAGCCGGATCCCTACGCTTCTCCTTGTTTTGATGATCGCGGGCCTTGCGGTTTTTTCCTTCATCTTCGGAGGTATCTCGCTATGGTCGGGCCTTCTGGTGATGTTCCTGGGATTGGCCGGGCTTCTCTGGTATCTCCGCCGGGAGGGAAGGGGGAAGGCCCTGGATCTGGTAAAAGGTCTTGACTGGGACACGGCGCTTTTTCTCGTTGGCATCTTTGTGGTGGTGGGAGCCGTGGCGGAAGCAGGGCTGCTGCGGGACTTCGCCCGTCTTCTTGAGCGGCTTGTCGGCGACAATGTATTCCTGGGCTTCTTTCTTGTAGCGGCTGTTTCTACCCTTATTTCGGGTTTTGTGGATAATGTACCCTACATCATCGTGATGCTTCCCGTGGCGGCGAACATGGCTGCGGATCTAGGTCTGCGACAGGAACTCTACATGTTCACCCTGCTTATCGGTTCCTGTATGGGCGGAAACCTTACTCCCTTTGGGGCTTCGGCCAATGTGGTTTCCATAGGAATCCTGCGGAAACAGGGAAGGGAATGCAGTTTCTCCCAGTGGCTGAGGATCGGGCTGCCCTTCACTCTGTTGACTACCATAGTCTCGGCGGCTTTTATCTGGTTCGTCTGGAGATAGCGCTCCTTCCTTCACCGTATTGCAAGAGATTGAGAAAACCAACCGGGTTTGAAACCGGCTCAAGTTATAAGATTCACCCCAATGCGTTTTTTAGTTTTTCCTGCAGCGCGTCGTATTCCAGGTTTTCAATGTCCGCGCGGAAGGCGGTAACCAGTTCTCCCCCGGATGCGTAGTCATACTGTTCCATTTTTTTGAGCAGCTTTTCCATTGCATCATTGTCGTAGATTTTTGCCGCTTCCAGAAGCTCTACAATGAGTTCCCTGTCAGGCGCCGGTTTTTTCTCTTTTTCGCCGGTCTCCTGCGTTTTCTTCATGAGGGGCCAGAGCCGCGAGATGAGATCCTCCGCTTCGGTAAGAAGGCTGTCATTTTCCGCCCTGACTTTTTCAAGATTGCCTGACTTGGCGGCTTTTTCCAGATCTTCCGCCATCTTCCCCACTTTATTGGCAAGGATCCCGTAGCTGGAACCCTTAAGACCGTGGACACTTATGGCATAGTCCGGCAGGGTTTCTTCGCTGAGGGAACCGGAGGCGCCCGGATAGCGCAGCTTTTCCAGGAGTTCGGGCGTATGGAGGACATAGACGCGGAGAACTTCCATCAGGGTTTCAGGGTCTCCGTAACGTTTTATGCCTGCCGGAATATCGATGATTCCGTTGTCCAGTTTCTTAAAGTCCTCAAGGATCGCGGAATTGGTTTTAGTTTTAATGCCGCTGCTCTTTTCGCCTGTATCACCCCGGGCCTGTAATTCCCTCTCCTTTTCCGGGTTTCTCACGAAACGGTTCAGTACTTCATCAAGTTTTATCACATTTATCGGCTTTGATATAAACCCGTTAAAGCCCTTGGAGAGGAACATCTCTTCGTTTCCCGTAAGGGCATTTGCGGTAAGGGCGATGATGGGTACAGTTTTTGCATACTCGCTGCCTATTTCATTGCGGATTATCCTTACCGCTTCCAGGCCGTCGATTTCGGGCATCATGTGATCCATGAAAATTGCATCATATTTGGGCTGATCCCCTGCCTCTACTGCCATCATCCTGTTTACCGCATCCTGGCCGCCTGACGCGGTATCTATGTTGATGCCGTAGGGCCTCAGAAGCCCCCTGGCAACAGCCAGATTGGTCATTACGTCATCTACTACCAGAATCCTTGCGTAGGGCATAGGGACGCGGGTAATGGTCTTTCCCTTACTGCGGTCTTCCTCTACAAAACGCAGGGCATGGAGATTTTCCGCCCCTTCTTTTCCTATGGTTTCATTTCCTATAAGACCCTGTATTATTTCTACGGTAAATTTGCTGCCCGAACCGTACACGCTCTCTACATTTATTGAGCCCCCCATGAGCTCTACGAGGCCTTTGGTGATGGAAAGCCCGAGTCCCGTTCCTTCAATCAGCCGGTTCTGCTTGAGATCAAGCTGGCTGTACTCCGTAAAAAGCCTGCCCAGATCTTCTTTTTTAATCCCTATGCCTGTGTCCTGCACTATAAATATGAGTTTGACCGAATCCGCCCCAAGCTTGCTGCTCCGGGCTTCCAGTTTTACGGTTCCCTTCCTGGTATATTTGAACGCATTGGAGAGCAGGTTATTGAGAATCTGGCGTACCCGCAGTTCATCTCCCAGAATCCGTGCGGGGAGATTCGGAAAAACGCTGAGCGAAAAGGAAACAGGCTTTGATTCAATGCGGATGAGATTCTGGCTTACCACGTCGGACAGAAGGCTCTGAATATTGTATTCCTCCGGGCTAAGCTCAAAACGGCCCGATTCAATCTTGGAGATGTCGAGGATTTCGTTGATGATTCCCAGAAGTACCGAGCCCGAATTATAGATCTTTTCGAGATTTCCCAGGGTTTCCCGGGCGCCCTCTTCATCGTTGAGTTCCTCTTCTGCAGGCAGGTTTGAGACCTTTGTCAGTTCCACTTCGGAAAGCCCTATGATCGCATTAAGAGGAGTGCGGATCTCGTGACTCATCTTGGCAAGGAATTCACTTTTTGCCCGGGAAGCCGATTCGGCGCGCATGGTCTGCGCTTCCAGTTCCGCCGTCCGTCTGTGTACCTCATGTTCCAGATGTATATTCGCCATGCTTAGGGTATTCCTGGTGGCGTTCATTTCATTGTATAGATCTCCAAACTGCCGGACCAGTATCAGTGCGGAACCGATGGTGAAGATGGGGAAAGTGTAGCGTATTGTATTGAGCCCCCAATTAAGGAACCAGGAATCAAAGAGATCGAAAATACCGGAGACGACAAGCAGTATGATTCCTATCGTCATGTTTCCAATGTGGGTATTGACCACCAGGTAAGAGAGCCTTCCCGGAAGGGAATATTTTTTCCCGTTTTCGGTACGGGCGGTTTTCCAGTGTTTGTATCCGTCGATAAAAAAGAAATAGCCTATGTCAAAAATAAGGATATAGAAAATAATGAACAGTATCATTAATTGACTGATTAGAAGGGTGTCTTCCGAAAACTGCAGAGAGAAGATAAGACCGGAAAAACCTATAAGGGCGGAAAGAGCGCCAAGAATATAGATAACGATTGTAGTTTTTTTCCGGGTGATAAAATCAAAAAAAGCGGCTAAAAACAATCCGTTCAGGGAAAGCAGAAAATATTCAATCCTGAAGATAAAATCCGTGTTCGGAAATAGCTGATAGATAGTATTTGTACGCAGAATAAAGTACACGCCTATACCGCCGGAAAAGAAACTATAGTAGAGATTGTGGAAGTCTTGCCGGCGCATCATGTAGAGAATGAAGTGGTAGACACCCACAAAAATATAGATGCCGTAGAAAAAGATGAAGAAAGACTCATTGTGTTTACGTTCTATTTGGGTATAGTCGTCGATATAGTAGTCGATCGAGTAATAGAACCCTGTGTTTTCATAGTTTGGATCGCCAATTATTCTGAAGGCCAGTATATTAGTTCCCGGCCGGAAGAGATCGTTCCGAACCGGGAAACGGGGATAGCGCCATGCCCGGTGGGTTTTTAGCGTGCCTTTTTCGTCCGGGTACATCTCCGACTTGACCAGCGTTCCGTTCAGGTAGACTTCCCAGTTATCGCCGATACTGGCCAGATATATTCCCGGAATCATAGCCCCTTCCCCGTAGAGCTGATCTATCTGGTTTTTTTCCATATAAAAACTGGTTATGAAGGTATAATCCCGTTCCTCGCCGCTCCGGGGGTCAAGGAAAAAGCGTTTGGGAACATTGAAGAAGGTGAGATTTCTTATATTCATGGTGATGCCGGAGCCGCCTTCGGAGGCAAGATGCCATTCCGGGGAGGAAGGTTCAGGCAGGCGGATTATCTCCTCCCGGGAAAAACCTTCCCTGACAAACCATGCGTTTTCCCTGAGATTTGTATAGATGGAGGTCCTTGCATGGCTATTGGCCACCCTGGAATAGACAAAAAGGGATAAAGATAGAACAAAGACTAAAATAAGACTAATTATCGTCAAATCGACGGTTTTTTTATAGTTCTTCATCTTGCTGATAGTATACTCCGGTTTTCAAATTAATGTGATATACGAGGCTGTTCCGAAACTAGCCGGGTTTTGAAGCAAGCTCATTTTTCTTTTTCCGTGCCTTTTAGTCTTGAAACAAGGATCTCCACCGCTCCCTCCAGGGCCTTTGCAAGCGACAGGACTTCCACTCCCGCAAGCGTGAAATGTTCATTTTGCAACGGGAGCAGAATCCGTTCCGCCGGGGAGGAGAGGATCGCTTCGGCCATGGCAGAGCTGATCTCCCCCATCATGCTGTTGGCTATGACGATTCCCACGGGCCCCAGGATGAAGTCTGCATTGCGGACCGAGAGGCGGATTGCGTTTTCTCCGCTGGCGCCCCGCTTTGCCCCTGCCTTGATCATCCTTTCGGTGGCAACCCCGTTGGTTCCCAGGGCGATGATTTCAATATCCTCCCGGATAAGGCCCTTTATCCGGCTGATGATCTGGATTCCGATGCCGCCGCCCATTCCGTCGATTACCGCTATGGTTTCCATACCTTTACCCCTTTAACATTGTGTGAAATGCCTCATTTCTTGACAAAACATGATTATTATAGTATAAAAGGGCGGCGGTATGAAGCCGCTTTTACTTCAAGGGATGAACCCTCGGGAAAGATAATCAGAGTCTGTCTATGGGGAATGGGGGTTTCATGTCCGCGCTGCCGGAAAAATATCAACATCTGCTGGAGATCATCCGGAAGCCGGGGGGCGCCGCGGTAGCTTTTTCCGGGGGGGTTGACAGTTCTTTTCTCTGTGCCGCCGCCTTTGAAGCCCTGGGAAAGCAGGCAGTCGCAATTACCATTGTGTCCCCCATGCTGCCCCGCAGCGAAATTGAGTGCGCCCGGGAAGTCGCCCGCCTTATAGGCATTGAGCATATAACCGTAGAAGAACATGACATTGACGATGAGGTGGCGGCAAATCCGAAGGATCGCTGTTACCACTGTAAAAAAATTGAATTCTCAAATATCCTCAGGGCGGCAAGGGAACGGGGCATTACCGCCGTGCTGGACGGCTCCAATACTGACGACATGGGAGACTACCGTCCGGGGCTCGCGGCCCTGGAGGAGCTCAGCATTGTAAGCCCCCTGCGGGAAGCGGGGATGAACAAGCAGGATATACGGGAACTTTCCCGGCGGAAGGGCCTGCCTACCTGGAATAAGCCCGCCTTTGCCTGTCTTGCATCCCGCATTCCCTACGGCGAAACGATAGACCGGGAAAAACTGAGAAGGATTGAAAACGCAGAGGAGGCGCTCCGCCGGGCAGGATTCCTGCAATTCCGTGTTCGTTCTCACGGCGACATTGCCCGTATCGAAGTGGCGCCGGAAGAGCGGTGTCGTTTTTTTGATGAAAAAACCCTTGACGGCATTTCTGCGGAGATTAAGGCCGCAGGTTTTCTCTATGCCGCCTTTGAACTTGAAGGCTACAAGATGGGAAGTCTGAACAGGGTAATTGGAACAGGCTCAAGGATTTGAAAAATGAAAACGTTGCATTTTGACTGTTTTGCGGGGATCTCGGGGGATATGTGTCTGGGAGCCTTTGTCGATCTCGGTGTGGATCAGGAGGCTCTGACGGCGGAACTGCGGAAACTGGGATTGGAAGGTTGGAAGCTCAGATTTGAAAAAGATCAGCGTAACGGCATCACCGGAATCCATGCGGTAGTGGATATTGAAGGCAGTACCGGTCATATAGCCCACGATGATGAATACGAGCACGAGCACGGCCATGAACATCACCATGAGCACGAGCATGGTCACGATCATCACCACGAGCACGGTCAAGATCATCACCACGAGCACGGTCACGAACATCACCATAAGCATGCACACAATACCTGGAAGGAGATCCGCGGCATCATTGAAAGATCACGCGTCAGCGAAGGCGCAAAGAAACGGGCAATCGCGATATTTACCGCGATTGCCGAAGCGGAGGCGAAGGTTCACGGGAGCACGGTAGACGAGGTTGCCTTCCACGAAGTGGGCGCCCTGGATTCCATCATTGATATTGTGGGAACAGCCATTGCGCTTGATATGCTGAAGCCTGACCGTATTACCTGCGGGGCAGTGGAACTGGGAGGCGGAACGGTAAAATGCGCCCATGGCGAACTGCCTGTACCGGCTCCGGCCACGCTGATTCTCGTTGAAGGCATGCCGGTAAAGACCGGAGGCTTCAACAAGGAGATGACCACTCCCACGGGAGCAGGGATTCTGGCGGCTTCTGTTGACGAGTTTATCAGCGGAGCGGACGGTGTCTTTAAGATCCTTAAAACCGGATACGGTACCGGGACACGCAGAATGGAGAAGCCAAACTTCCTGCGCATAAGCCTTCGGGAAACGGAAAAAGGCAGTAATTCTACTGCCGGGCCCTGGGATACGGAGATCCTCACCCTCATGGAAGCCAACATTGACGACATGAACGCCGAGGAATTCGGTTTCCTTATGGAACGTCTCTTTGAATCCGGGGCCCTGGATGTTACCTTCGGCCCCTGTACCATGAAGAAGTCACGGCCCGGAACCCTGGTTTCCGTTCTCGCCCCTCCTGCAAAACTGGAAGAGCTGAGACTTTGTTTTTTTACGCATTCGCGCAGCATTGGTTTCCGGGAAACGGAAGTTACGCGTCTGTGTCTTAAAAGGGATATAGAAACCCTGAGCGGTTCCTTTGGCGAGGCAAGGCGTAAAACCGTCTACCTCGGAGGAAAGGTTCTCCGCTCAAAGATTGAATATGAGGACAGGGCCCGCATAGCCGGGGAAAAGGGAATCACCCTTACAGAGGCCGAGGCCCTTATTAAGGGAACGCCGTAAATGGATATGGATTTTGCGGCAATCGACAGTAATCGTGAGGAACGTACCGGTTACCCCGAGGTTGTGTACTGTGCGGGGAAAACCCTGGACCAGGCGGAAGCCGTCATGATCCGTATGAGGAAGGAAGGCATCCCGGTGCTGGGTACCAGGGCGCAGAGGGAACTGGGCGAAAGAATTACACGCCGTTTTCCGGAGGCCCTTTACGATGAACTTTCCGGAATCATCACCATAGGCAGCATCCGGGGGAATGGGGAAGCGGCAGGGCTCGTGGCGGTGGCAACCGCGGGGACATCGGATATGCCTGTTGCCGTGGAGGCCGCAAAGACCGCGGAGTTTTTGGGGAGCAGGGTGGAACTGATCGCCGATGTCGGTGTGGCGGGGATTCACCGGCTCTTTAAGCGGCTGGAGGCTCTCAGGAAAGCCAATGTGGTAATTGCCGTTGCGGGCATGGAAGGCGCCCTGGCAGGGGTCATCGCGGGACTTGTTTCCGTACCGGTAATCGCCCTGCCCACAAGTGTCGGTTATGGCGCATCTTTCGGCGGACTTTCTGCGCTGCTGGGTATGCTCACTTCCTGCGCTCCGGGCATATCGGTGGTGAACATCGATAACGGCTTCGGCGCAGGCTACCAGGCAAATCTGATCAACAAACTTGCCGCAAAAGGCCGCGTGCAGTAAAATTAGAATGACGCCGTGTCGGGATCCTGGGACAGGCCGATGATGCCCTTGAGACCGGCAATGAGTTTGACATCTTCGTCTGACAATTCAAAATCAAAAACCTTGGTGTTTTCCACGATCCGGCTGGGGGTAACCGACTTGGGCAGGGGCAGGTATTCCCGCTGGAGACTCCAGCGTATGCAGACCTGTGCAATGCTCCTGTTGTACTTTTGTGCCAGTTCCTGCATTTGCGGAACCTTGAAGATGTCTCCTGTACCCAGAGGGCTGTAGGCTTCCAGGAGTATGTTCTTTTTGCGGCAGTAGTCAACCGTTTCATCGGCAGTGTCGCCGGGGCAGAGGCGGATCTGGTTCACCTGAGGTATTATTTCTGCGGTCTTGAGCAATTCGTCGATATGATGCGGCCTGAAGTTGCTGATCCCGATGGAGCGGATGCGGCCCGCCTTGAGGAATTCCTCAAATGCCTTCCAGGTACCCGCATTGGCCTCCTGCCAGTTGGAGCGGAATTTGAGCGGATTGGGCCAGTGGATAAGGTAGAGATCCAGGTAGTCAAGCTTGAGCTTTTTCATGGTGTCTTCAAATGAGGCAACCGTGTTCTCGTAACCGTGCATGTAATTGGGGCATTTGCTGGTAACGAAGATCTGTTTCCGGGGAACGCCGCTTTCCTGAATCGCCCTGCCGACGCTCTCCTCATTCCCGTAAGCCGCGGCGGTATCAATGTGCCTGTAACCTGCCCCAAGGGCTTCCTTTACCGAATTGAGGGTTTCTGCTCCGTTTGCAGCCTGCCAGGTACCAAAACCGATACAGGGGATCTCAACCCCGTTGTTGAGTTTAAAACAATCAGTTAACGACTTCATTTTCTCTCCTTGAAAAATTGCTTATTGTCGAGGCTTTCCCAAAACTTTAGCTTTTGGGTAAATTCTGCCGGATCACTGGATTTCGGAACAACCTCTATACTATGATAAAAGTTTATGTTAACATTAAGTCAATGGGAGAATGAGAGGAACCATGTTCTATTCAATCAAGGAGGTTTCGGAGAAGACTTCTCTGGCTCCTCATGTGCTGCGCTACTACGAGAGTGAAGGCCTGCTCCCGGTGATAGGCCGGAGCCGCAGCGGAATCCGCCGTTATTCGGACAGTGATCTTGAATGGCTCGGCCTTGTCTGCTGCCTCAAGAATACCGGCATGCCCATCAAACAGATAAAAAATTTTGTGGAACTCAGCGTCAAGGGTGAAGGCACCCTGAAAGAGCGTGTGGAACTTCTTCGCGGGCACAAGAAGACTGTTGAAGCCCGGATGGAAGAAACCCGGAAACACCTTGAAAAGGTTATCTGCAAAATAGATCACTTCAGCAGGCAGTATGAAGAATCCCTGAAGAGGGACAAAAAAAAGTAACACAAAGAGAATGTTTCAAAATCATGATCCTGGCGGACACCCGGATTTTGGAACAGTCCCGATTGTTACAATATAGAGCAAGGTTTACCGCCCCCGGATATAGCGTAGTTTTACTCCATATCACTACCTGTAGCCTGCCCGGCGGAGGGACTCCCTTGTTCTTTAAGATTTTTTCCATCTTGCGCATTGAGACGGGCTATGTTTCAGGAGACGGATAGAAAGTTCACGGAGACCGACCGGATAGTACTTGAGAAATGCGGGACTGCAGAAACAGGTTTTAGATCCTCAAGGCTATGCCATTCTCCTGATCAGTTCCGCTGCCGCCTTGCCCAGGGCAATCTGGCCTTCGGCGTCAAAGTGAATTCCATCGGCAGGACTTGTGATGACATGCTTCCCCGCATCAAGAAACAGGGCTCCGGCTTCCTGTGCGCAGGCCTTGTAATGCGGGGGAAATTCCCTGGAAAGTTCAACGGGATCGCCAAAGAAGTTTTTAAACAGCGGGGAAAGAACGGCGGTGGCCGGGGGACAGATCATGATCACCTTGGGACTTGTCCCGCCGGGACCCTGCCGGGAATCCCTGACCGCCCCGGCTATGCGTTGAACCCCGTGGGCAATGTCGTAGGGCTGCGGATTGAAGCGGAGCTTGAGATCGTTTGTGCCAAGCATGACAATAAAAATATCAACGGGGGCGTGGCTTTCAAGGATCGGCATGAGCTGGCGGAATCCGTTCTTGTCTCCTTCTACCGGATCTTCCCGGCAGCTTGTCCTTCCGTTGAGCCCTTCTTCCACGATCCAGTAGGGAGGATCGTCGGGATCGGCTCCCGCATTAAGGGTTCTTCCAAGAACCATGGGCCAGCGGGTCTTGTGATCGTAGCGGCTCATGCTGCGGGGATCGAAGCCCCATGTATTTGAATCGCCGTAACAGAGTATTGTTTTCATCTCTCCATGCGTCCTTCCGAGCCGCAAAGCTCAAGGAAATTATTTTTTGTCCCCGCCATACGGAGACTCTGCCATAATACACATTCCCGGTACAATTTGCTATACTTGAGCTTGTCCCAAACCCGGTTAGTTTCGGACCAAGCTCATAAATCCGGAGAAGAACATGAACTCTGCACTGGAAAACCTCAAGGCCCGCGGCTTCTTGCAGCAATGTACCGATATTGAAGGTTTGTCCCGCGTGATGGACGGTGAAAGCATCACTTTTTATGAGGGTACCGATCCCACCGGGGACAGTCTCCATATCGGCCACATGGTACCCTATTTTGCCTTCCGCCATCTTCTGGAAGCGGGGCACAAGGGCATAGCCCTGCTTGGGGGCGGTACGGCCCGTATCGGAGACCCTTCCGGGAAAACCGAGATGAGGAAGATGCTGAATTACGATGAACTTGAGGCCAACACGGCAAGCATCAGGGCGCAGCTTGACCGTTTTGTCGGCTTTGACGGGAAGAACGCGATAACAGTGGACAACAAGGACTGGCTTGCGGAACTTAACTACATCGACTTCCTCAGGGAAATCGGCAGTCACTTTTCGGTGAATCATATGCTGAGTTTTGAGTCCTACAAACGACGTCTTGAGACAGGGCTTTCCTTTATCGAATTCAACTACCAGCTTCTCCAGAGTTACGACTTTCTCCAGCTCTACCGGCGCCACGGCTGCCGGCTCCAGATTGGAGGAGACGATCAGTGGGGAAACATTGTAGCCGGCGCGGACCTTATCCGCCGTATCGAAGGCGCCGAGGTCTTTGGCATCACCTTCCCTCTGGTTACCACCGCGGACGGCAAGAAGATGGGCAAAACCGAAAAAGGCGCCCTCTTTCTGGATCCTGCAAAGACAAGCCCCTATGATTTTTTTCAGTATTACCGGAATGTGCAGGATGCCGATGTGAGGCGTTTCCTTTTGATGTTTACCTTCCTCCCCGTGGAGGAGTGCGAGGGTCTCTGCGCGCCGGGGAAAAATCCCAACGAGGCAAAGGAACGCCTCGCATGGGAACTTACCGCCCTTATCCACGGCAGGGATGATGCGGACAGGGCCAGGGCAGGCGCCAGGGCTGCCTTCGGCGGCGGGGGCGACAGAAGCGCCATGCCTTCCATTCAACTGCCCCGTTCAAGCTTCGAGTCAGGCTACAACATAGTGGATCTCTTTGCCGACTCAGGACTTACGCCCAGCAAAAGTGAAGGCCGCCGCCTGGTTCAGCAGGGCGGGGCTTTTGTTGCAGGAACGGACGGGGAACTCGCGGCAATACATGATGTCGCCGCCCTCATCGGCTCCGAAAGAATCAGTGCCGATGGAGAACTCCTGCTCCGTGCGGGGAAAAAGAGGTACTGTCTAGTGAAAATTCGATGACCGGCGCCTTAGGTTCGGCGGAACGCTAAAGTTTTGGAACAGCCTCATGCGTCTACATTATAGACAGATTCTTATTATACCGATAATAAAGGCAATGGATAAACGTATTATTTTAAGCGTTCTTTTAGCCCTGGGCGGCGCCCTGCTTTGGGCCCAGATGCCGGATAACGGGCTCTCCATAGGGCCTGATGATCTCAGGATAGAACAGCGGGTGGACGGGGGATTTCACCTCTTTGTCCGCAAGAAGCCGGGGATCAATTCTGTTCTCCTTGTGGAATCTACCAGGGATCCTTCCATGGTTTCAGACAACTATGCGTACCGGACTTCTGAATGGAACGGAATAAACGGCGATGAGATACGGCTTATTGACGGCCTTCCAATCTCCCGAAATAGCGGTATCTGGTCGATCATCGACTCCAGCCCGGAAAATCATGCGGAATTGGGTCAGGCTTTTCATCTGTATATTCCATATATTCTCTATTACGGCTACGAAGGCGGTCGTCATGGGGAAGTGTATGTCGTGGACGGCGCATACTTCAATATCCGGGCCTTTGCCCTGCCTTACGGGGATTACCGGGGCCCCTTCCGGGATAATCCATACGTACTGAAGGTAAGTCAGGAACCATTGGAAGGCCCGGCCGAGGGCAATTACATGGCGGATACGGTAAAAGCCTACGAAGAGATAGCCAAAAGCGGCCAGGGGGATCTAATCTATTCCGCAGGCCCGGAAGATCTCGTTGACAAGATCAAGACCGTGCTGGAAAAGGCCCGGGGGGGAAACGTGGACATCGTACTCTGCCTCGATACCACAGGCAGTATGAAGAACGACATTGACGCGGTGCGGAGCATGCTCATCCCCATGATGGAAAGTATCATCTCCAGCTTCAAGTCTTTCAGGATCGGTCTGGTGCTTTACAAGGATTACTACGAAGAATACCTGACCCGTACTGTGCCTTTTACCGGCGACTTCGACGCATTCCAGCAGCAGCTTAACCGCATCCGGGTAGGCGGCGGCCGGGACATTCCTGAGGCGATCTACGAAGCCCTCTACGAAGGAACGAGAAAATTCCAGTGGGAGGCGGAGGAACGGATCATGATTCTTATAGGAGACGCTCCCCCCCATCCCCGGCAGCGGGGACAGGTTTCAAAGGAAATGGTAGACAAGGCGGTACAGGAGAAAAACATACAGGTGAACGCCATTATACTGCCGCAGTAGGGCTGGAACTGTCCGGAATTTGCCTGCTTC
This sequence comes from Treponema sp., assembly GCA_031278095.1. GTDB lineage: Bacteria > Spirochaetota > Spirochaetia > Treponematales > Breznakiellaceae > JAIRNJ01. Next base: position 7,384 of record JAITLC010000038.1, on the reverse strand, counting down.
CCCGTTCAGCCTTTGTATTTGCTCTCGTTTCCCTGAAGCGGTTTGTCCGCGGCAAACCGTATCGGCGCGAACTTTAGCCGGATTTCTTTTTCAGCCAGCTAAAGTCGATAAGTTTGGCATTTTGTTTTTCGTCGATCTGCTTAAGCACGATGTTGGCCAGGATGCGGTATTCCGGAGGCAGGGTCTCGGCGTCTTCCTCCTCATAACGTTCCAGGAGGGCTTCAAGTTCATCCCGGGCCTGGTCATAGTTTTTTTCCTTGTAGTGAATAAAGGCAATCTCGTACTCTGCCGTACATACCAGGGTGGAATTGATTCTGTTCCGTTCCAAAAGCGCCTGGTAATACCGGAGGGAAAGACCGTAATTGTTCTTGTCCGAGGCTTCCTGTCCCCGCTGAATCAGTTCCATGGCGGTCAATTCATCGGGAATTTCTTCAGGCCCGCCGGCGCAGGAAAAAAGAAGCGCGCTTAATAGGATAAAAAGGATATAATGCTTCATATACGTTCAGCATATCGAGACTGTCCCGGAATGTCAAATTTTGGAACAGTTTCCTTGAATTCAGTGGAAAAGCCGGTCACCGGTTTTTCCAAGAGCTTGTTCCGAAACTAACCGAGTTTTGGAACAAGTTCACTTGTAATGTTTTTTTCCCCCGGCTTCTTCTTCCGCTTGCCCGCGGCGCAATGTACCCGCAGAACATAGCTTTGCCCGTTTTCCTGCCGGCACGGAACCGGTTTGCGGTGGAGACAGTTGGCGCAGCAAATTTTTCCGCTATGGAATTCCCCGGTATCCCCGATAAATGTTTTTAGGGTCTCATCTTACTATAGTGCCTGTCCGGCAGACACTATATACCGCCCTGTTGACAAAAATTCATAATTATGCAAAAGTAACGGATATGATGATTAATTATTCATATGTTGTTTCCCGCCTCCGTTAGATCTATTCTCAAATCTATTTAGTGTCTGTCCACAAAGCCGGTTACTTTACGGTAGACGCTATTTATACGGTAATTTAAAGTACCGGTTTTTTCTTGTTCATTTTTTAATTGTGTGAGGTTATTCCATGATTGCTGGTATTATTGGGGCAACAGGTTATGCCGGAGCCGAACTCGCAAGGTTATTGTCAGGGCACCCGAAACTGGAAAAACTCCTCCTCTCTTCGGTGAGTTTTGAGGGGGACAGGATAGAAAATGTATACCCCAATTTTTTGGGCCGGATCTCCGCCGCTCTCCTAAAACCTGAAGAAGTAGTACATGAAGCCGATTTGGTTTTTGCAGCCCTGCCCAGCGGGGTAGGGGAAGGTTTTGCAAAGACCGCCGTTGAGCGAAAGATTCCCTTTATCGATCTTTCGGCAGATTTCCGTTTTGATGATGATGAAGAAACCTTCAGAGCCTGGTACGGGAAGGGTTATGTCCACCCCGAACTGCGGGAATTTTCTGTCTACGGCCTTCCCGAACTTAACCGGAAGCGGATCAGGGAACTGGCCGCGGCGGGCCCTGTGATCATCGGGAATCCGGGCTGCTATCCCACAGGAGCCTCTCTGGGCCTTTTCCCCGCGCTGGCAAAGGGTCTTGCCGCTTCCGGCGCAGGGCCTGTCATTGTCAATTCGGTTTCCGGCATAACAGGAGGCGGCCGGGAACCGCAGCGCTCCTTTCACTTCCCCGAGTGTAGCGATTCGGTCTCCCCCTACAAGGTGGGCGCCCACCGTCATACTCCCGAGATCAGCCGGAACATGGAAATAATGGCGGGAGAGGCCGGCGCTAAGCTTAGCGGTGTGCCGGAAGTTCCGCTGCATGATTCCCCTCCTGAAACGAAACTTCATGAGCCTTCCCTGGTTTTTACCCCCCATCTGGCTCCCATGAACAGGGGTATTTTGAGTACCATCTACATTCCCCTGAAAAAGGATGCGGGAATTCATGAAGGAAGGCCCCGGCCTCCTGCAGCCGGGGTAGAAACTCTGGCCGGCAAGATCCGGCAGTTGTATCTTGATTTTTACCGGGATGAACCGTTTGTACGGATTCTTCCTGCGGGACTTTACGCCGCCACAAACCGCGTCAGACAGAGTAACTACTGTGATATTTCCGTGCATCTGGATCACGGCGGCTCTATGCTGATCATCGTGAGCGCTATCGACAATATGGTTAAGGGCGCCGCGGGTCAGGCGGTACAGAACATGAATATTGTCATGGACTTTGAAGAGAATTCAGGTCTTGCGGCGATACCGGCCCTATTTTGAGTCATGGTGAAAAAATGACGGTACACGAAGAGAGGGTGGCGGTACTAAAAGGGAAAACCATCGTGGTGAAGTACGGTGGGAACGCCATGATCCATAAGGATCTCAAGGCTGCGGTTATAGAAGACGTGGTACGCATTGCCGGCATGGGCATTCATGCCGTCCTGGTTCACGGCGGCGGGCCCGAAATAGAATCCATGCTGAAAAAAACCGGGAAGGAGAGCCGCTTTGTAAACGGGCTCCGCTATACCGATGAAGAAACAATGGAAATTGTACAAATGGTGCTCTGCGGAAAGGTTAACAAGGATATTGTTGCCCTTATCCAGAGGGCAGGGGGCAGGGCTCTTGGGCTTTGCGGTCTTGACGGCGCACTGCTCAAGGCCCGCCGCATCCGTAGTGAGGAACTGGGCCTTGTGGGAGAGGTGGAAAAGGTGGAGAGCGGCGTAATCCGCGGAATTCTCGATTCCGGCAGTATTCCTGTGCTCTCGTCGGTGGCTTACGGTACGGGAGACGATGAAGGCCATGCCCTCAATGTCAATGCCGATACCGCCGCCGCCTTTATTGCCGCCGCCATGGGCGCGGAAGAACTGGTGCTTATGACCGATGTGCAGGGCATACTCCGGGATGTCCGGGATCAGGATTCCTTTATTAAAACCGTAAAGGCCGGGGAACTTGAAGGCTTGAAAAAACAGGGCATCGTAAGTAAGGGGATGATTCCCAAAACCGATTGCTGCAGGCTTGCCCTGGAGGCCGGAGTAAAGAAAGCCCGCATCATAGACGGCAGGGTAAAACATTCGCTGTTGACCGCCCTGTTCACGGACGAACCAATCGGAACAAAGATCGAGATGTGAAATTTTGAAATGGATTCAAAGGGAGATTATATGAGTGCTTTTATGAATACCTACCACAGGCTGCCGGTAACCTTTGTACGGGGTGAAGGCTCCTGGCTTTTTGATGTTGACGGGAAGAAGTATCTGGATTTTGGCTCCGGGATAGCGGTGAACTGTCTCGGGCATAACTATCCGCCCCTGGTACAGGCTGTTTCCGCTCAGGCGGCAAAACTGATACACACCTGCAACTACTACCTGAACGATACCTCCATCGCCTTTGCGGAAAAACTCGTTGCCGCCTGCGCCAAAGGCGGCATGAAGAATGTGTTTCTGGCCAATTCCGGAGCGGAAGCCAACGAAGGCGCCTGCAAGATTGCCCGCAAGTATTCCCTCAAAAAATATGGCGAAGGCCGGTACCGGATTGTTACCCTCAAGGGGAGCTTTCACGGCAGAACCATTACCGCCCTTGCCGCAACCGGACAGGACAGGTTTCATCAGTACTTTGGCCCCTTTACGGAAGGCTTTGTCTACATTCCCGGCGGCGACATTGACGCTCTCGACAGGGCTCTCGACAGGAACTCTGTTGCGGGACTGCTCATGGAAGCGGTGCAGGGAGAAAGCGGCATTATTCCCCAGACCAGGGAATATGTTGAAAAAGCCGCCGCACTCTGCGCCGAAAGGGATATACTGCTCATGTTTGACGAGGTACAGTGCGGCATGGGCAGAACCGGCAGTTTTCTTGCCTATGAACAGTACGGGGCCGCCGGTGATGTAACTACCCTCGCCAAGGGTATTGCCGGGGGACTGCCCGCAGGAGCGGTGCTGGCCGGAGAGAAGGCTCAGGATGTGCTGGGCCCGGGGGATCACGGTTCCACCTTCGGGGGGAATCCCCTTGCCGCCGCCGCAGGATGCGTGGCGCTTGATACGGTGAATCAGCCGGCTTTTCTTGCGGAGATCACGCGGAAGGGAAACAAGTTCATGGATATCATCAGGGGCTGGAAGCATCCTGCGGTTAAAGAAGTGCGGGGCATGGGGCTCATGATCGCATGCGACATTGAGGCCGAAGCCTGGCCGGTTCTGGAAGCGGGAATCGCCGGGGCGGGAAACGGGAAACCGGGTCTGCTCCTTCTGGGCGCCGGCCCCAATACCCTCCGGTTTCTCCCGCCTTACACGATCAGCGATGCCGAAATCGAAGAGGGACTTGAGATTCTTAAATCTCTTATAACACAGGAGGAAACATGAAGAAGAAAATTGTATTGGCCTATTCGGGAGGGCTTGATACCACGGTGATCATCCCCTGGCTCAGGGAAAACTATGACAGTGATATTGTCGCTGTCTGTGTTGATGTGGGTCAGGAGGCGGACTGGAAAAATATCAGGCAGAGGGCCCTGGATACCGGCGCCGCCGCCTGTTATGTGGTGGATGCAAGAAATGAGTATGTGGAAAACTATGTGTGGCCCGCACTCAAGGCCGGCGCCGTATACGAAGACAAGTACCTTCTAGGTACCTCTACCGCAAGGCCCCTCATCGCAAAGGTGCTGGTGGAATATGCCCGCAGGGAAAAGGCCCATGCTATAGCCCACGGCGCCACCGGCAAGGGAAACGATCAGGTGCGTTTTGACCTCGGGATCATGGCATTTGCGCCGGATTTGGAAATCATCGCCCCCTGGCGTACCTGGGAGCTAAAAAGCCGGGAAGAGGAAATTGAGTACCTTCAAAAACGGCGCATACCTGTGCCCATGAAGAAGAAGCAGTCCTACAGCCGGGACGATAATCTCTGGCACATAAGCCACGAGGGCCTTGAGCTTGAAGATCCTTCAACCGAACCGAATCTGGGTAATATGCTCCGAATGTCCGTCCCCCCCGAGAAGGCCCCCAACAAGGCGGAGTATGTGGAGATCGAATTTGAAAAAGGCATTCCCGTTGCGGTGAACGGCGTCAGGATGGACGGTGTAAGCCTAATCCTGAAACTCAATAAAACAGGCGGCGCTCACGGCGTCGGCATTGTAGACATTGTGGAAAACCGGGTGGTGGGCATGAAGAGCCGTGGAGTCTACGAAACTCCCGGAGGCAGCATCCTGTACTATGCGCACCAGGAACTGGAGCATATCTGCCTTGACCGGCAGAGCTATGCCTTCAAGCAGCTTGTAAGAGAGAAAATGGGAGAGATAATTTACGGCGGTCTCTGGTTCAGCCCAATCCGGGAAGCCCTCTCGGCCTTCGTTGACGAAACCCAGAAAACCGTGAGCGGGAAGGTAAGAGTAAAACTATACAAGGGCTCAATCAGTTCCGCAGGCGTGGAGAGCCCGTACTCTCTTTACAACGCCAGCATCGCCAGCTTTACCACCGGCGAACTCTATGACCATGCCGATGCCCGCGGCTTTATCAGACTCTATGGGCTACCCACCCTGGTACGCGCTCTCATGGCCGGAAAGAAATCCGCCGGGCCAAAAGCCGCATCAAAGACTGCCGGGGCCGAAGGGAAGAAAAAACCCGGCCGGCCGGGAAAGAATATAATTGGAAACGGACAAAACAGTGAGTAAATCTTCAAGCTCCGGCACGCCTCCCTCAGGGGAAACCGGGGAATCCTCCGTGCTCTGGGCAGGACGTTTGGCTGAAAAGCCTGAAGCGGAAGCCTTTGCATTTCAGGCCTCGATACGGGTAGACCGGCGGCTTGTTTTTGACGACATTGCGGGAAGCAGGATCCATGTGATGATGCTTGGGAAGCAGGGGATCATCCCTGCCGAGACCGCCGGGCTTCTGGACGGGGAACTGGCCCGAATTGCGGAGGAACTGGCTGCGGGGAAACTTGATGTAGACGGGGAAGCCGAGGACGTTCATTCTTTTATCGAAGCCTTGCTTACACAGCGCCTGGGGGATGCCGGCCGCATGGTTCATGCCGGGAGGAGCCGGAACGATCAGGTGGTTCTGGACTTCCGCCTGTACATTAAACGGGCCCTTGCGTCGATCCGGAACGAAATTGCGGAAACGCTGCGGGTTCTGCTGGATCTGGCGGAAGCCCACACGGAAACGGTGATGCCCGGCTATACCCACCTGCAGCGGGCCCAGCCTGTAACCCTGGGACACTGGATCTGCGCCTGGGCTTCGGGCCTTGAACGGGATTCTTCCCGCCTTGCCGATGCCCTGAAGCGGCTGGATGAGTGCCCTCTGGGTTCAGGCGCCCTAGCCGGTTCCGGGCTCCCCCTGGACAGGGATGCGACGGCTCTCGCTCTCGCCTTTGCCCGGCCTACGCTCAACTCCATGGACAGCGTGGCGGACAGGGATTTTGCCCTGGAGCTGGCTGCGGACTCTGCAATCATCGCCACTCATCTTTCTCGTTTCTGCGAGGATATTGTCATCTGGGCCAGCGAGGAATTCGGTTTTATCGATCTGGCGGAGAGCTGGAGTACGGGTTCTTCGATCATGCCCCAGAAGAAGAACCCCGATTTTGCCGAATTAATCCGCGGCAAACAGGCCAGAACGGCCGGTAACCTTATGACCCTGCTCAGTCTGCTCAAAGGCCTTCCCTACGCCTATGACAAGGATCTGCAGGAGGACAAGGAAGCCCTCTTCGACAGCCTGGACACGGTAAAGGACTGCCTGCGCATGTTCCGGGGGATGATGGGAAGCGCCGGCTTCAATGCCAAAAGAATGGCAGCCGCCTGCATTGGAGGTTTCCTTGAGGCCACCGACACTGCCGAGTACCTGGTACGCAAAGGCATGCCTTTCCGTAAGGCTCACGAGATCGCCGCCCTTATTGTGAGGGATTGCATAGAATCAGGACAGAAACGTATCGGAGAGCGGAGCCTTGAACAGCTTAAAGGCCGTTCCGATCTTTTTGGGAATGATATCTACGAAGCGCTGGAGCCCATAAACTGCGTCAGGGCCCGTAGCCTTTCCGGAGGCCCTGCCCCCGCCGAAGTCCGGCGCCAGATTAACGTTCTCCGCAGCCGCATTTAGCAGTCTGTTGCGCTTCACGTATAAGTGTAACAGGCTGCTGGTAGATTGATTGAACTAAACGTTCCGGCTGTAACGCCGCATTCCAGCCTGCCCAATAAAGCAAACCGCAGGTTTGCGGGCGGGCTGGAATGCGGCGGAGTTTTGGCGTGGGAACGGAGCGCAGCGGAATGACCCAGCCATTGCGGAGGCCGAGGGGCCTACCGGCCCGGTCTGCCGAAAGGCAGAAAAGCGGGCCTATCCTAAAGTTTGTGTAATTGGCCAAACTGTGGCAGAAATACCGAAGGAGCAGACATGGCCAAGAGAGCGAAAAAAGAGAAAGATCAGTGGGATCATTTGCCGGAGCAGATCGATTTTCACGGCATGACCC
>JAITLC010000149.1 GCA_031278095.1 Treponema sp. | reverse complement strand
GAGAAACTCCAAAGCTAGTGGAAAAACCATGGGGTTTTGGAACTGGCTCACGATACTGTTTTAGCGGCTTTGAAGGAGACGGGAACGATGAAAACAAAAAAAATACATTTAAGGGTTCTCCCGGCGGGAGCGGTACTCCTGGCAGTCCTCTTGGGGGGATGCCCCACTCCATCGTCGCCGGGTCCGGAAACGGTAACCAGCCTTGACCTGACGGCGCATATCCCCGCGCCGGTCACGGGGGAAACGCCGGTAACAAGCGTGAACGATGCCCAGTACACCGGGGCTGTTGTGTGGAAGGCGGGGGACATGGTCTTCTCCGGCAATTTTGCGGAGGATACGGTCTATGCCGCCGTAATCGGCCTGACTGCGGCGGAGGGATACGGCTTTACGGGTCTTGGGGCAAACGCCTTTAGCCACAGCGGCGCCGGTTCAATAAGCAGCGCGGCTGACAGCGGTATGGTTACCATTACCTTTCCTGTGACCGGGCCGGGTTCCCCCTCCGGAACAACGGTAACCAGCCTTGACCTGACGGCGCATATCCCCGCGCCGGTCACGGGGGAAACGCCGGTAACAAGCGTAAGCGATACCCAGTATACGGGGACCATTGTATGGAAAGCGGGGGGCTATGTCCGCGGCGGCAAATTTTTGGCGAATACGATCTATGCCGCAGAGCTAAGCTTAACCGCGGCCGCAGGATACACCTTCCAGGGCCTCCCGGCAGACGTCTTTAGCCACAGCGGCGCCGCCTCGATTACCAGCGCGGCGGACAGCGGCACGGTAACCCTGGTCTTCCCCGTGACCGGGGCCACGGAGTCGTCGTTCTCCGGCCCGTTCAGCGACCTTGCGGAAATGAAAGCCTATTTACAAAGCCTCCCGGCCAATACCCCGGGTACTCCCCATACCATTGCCCTGGAGGGCGCTCTGGAATCGTTCTCCAAAAACGGCGACTGGCTGGGCGGGGTTTTTGAGAACCTTGAGGCCGGTAAATACGTCGCCCTGGACCTCTCGGCCTGTACGGGTACAACGATTCCCGCCGTGCCGGGTCCTTCTACCCGGGAGAACCTGTCCGCCAAAACGCTCCTGCTGGTATCCGTTTCCCTGCCGGACGGCCTTACCGACATAGGAAAGTATGCCTTCTATTCCTGCACCGGCCTACCCACGGTAAGCCTGCCCGATACCCTGACCGGCATCGGAATCCGGGCCTTCTCCTTTTCGGGACTGACGGAGATATCCCTCCCCGCCGGTATAACAACCCTGGGTGGATCGGCGTTCCAGGACTGCGCCGGCCTTACCACGGCGGATCTTTCCGGCTATACCGGCGCAACGCTTCCCGATTACCTCTTTTACAACTGTACGAGTTTAACCACCGTAATCCTGCCTTCTGCCGTGACTACGATCGGGACTAACTATGGAGGGGTGTTCTATAAAACGGGTTTAACCAATGTAGACTTCCTCGCCTCCACCGGAATAACCGTGCTTAAGAAGGAACTTTTCCGCGAGTGCACTGAACTGACAACCGTAGATCTGTCCTCCACCGGTATTACAACCATTGAGGAGGAGGTCTTCTGGTGCTGCCCCAAGATAAACGACGTAATCCTGCCCGCCTCCCTGGAATATATTGAACAAGCCGCTTTTTGGGAAAGCGGGGTGACTACGATGACCGTCATGGCCGCCGGTCCTCCTAAAATGACGCCTTTATTCAGTCAGTACAATCCTTATCCGGGAGCAGGGTTCATCCCTGCGAGAATGCCGAATTTGACGGCTATTTACGTCCCGGCGGGCAGCGAAGATGCCTACAAGGCGGCGCCCGGGTGGAAAAATTTTAAGGATAATATTACCGCGATAAGCGAATAGTTAAGGAGTATTGCATGAAAAAGAAAAAATGGAATTGGTTGGGTTACGCGGTCCTGGCGGGAATAGTCCTCTCCGGCTGCGTCAACGAACTTTCGTCGCCGGCGGGGATGGAGAATCCGCCCCTGGCGCCGGCGGAGTCCCTGGAGGATACCGCCGGTGGATACAGCGTCAGCGGGGTAATCAGGCTCTGGAAGCCCCGAAGCGGCATTAACCCGAGCGCCGCGCTGGTCCAGATAAAAGAAAAGGACAGCGATTACGCCGTGGCGGAGGGGGTCCGGCCGGATAAGAACGGGGCCTATACCATCACCGGGATTCCTCCGGGAGAGTACCGTATTGAGGCTTCCCTGGAAGGATATGACCTCCGGGAGCTTCCCCTTACTGTATCCTCCGATACCGGGGGTGCGGACCTGATCCTTCCGCCGCTTTTGCGCCCTCTGGCCGCGGCGGGCTTAGGGAATAATGATTATTTCCTGACTTCGGGGGAAGGCCTCCTGCTCTGCGGAACTCAAATATCCTCCGACTGGGGAGAAACCTGGACTTCCCTGTTCGAAATAGGGTCGGAGTCATATATATGGGGGGCATGGAACGGCTACGCCGGAACCTACGCCGCCGGCAGGTTTATTATAGGCGGCGATGCCGATGAGATAGGTTTCTATACCCCTTCCACCGGGGAGATTGCCAGACCGGCGCAATTTTTTGAACCGGAGACGCCTTCGCCGCCTTTCTCCCGCGTCAACACCATGTCGGTGATGTATAGGCTCACCGGCATTGCGGCGGGGAACGGAGTTATAGTTGCGGGAGCTTACACATCCTTGGGGACGAGCAACTTGAGTTATTCCACCGACAACGGGGACCACTGGACCGTGCTTCCTCTGACGGAGCCGAGTCTTGGGAGGTCCATCTATGCCCTGGTCTATGAAGGCGGCCGCTTTGTCGCTGCGGGAGGTAATTCCGCCTCGGCACAAGGCTATATAGCCTGGTCTTCCAACGGGAGAAACTGGACCCAGACCGAGGTAACCGATGTATTCGGCGCCCCCGTAAGGAGCCTGGCCTATGGCGGGGGCCGCTTTGTCGCCTGCAGCAATATCACCCCTTACACGTCATACAAATTACAGCCGAAACCCCATATCGGCGGCGTGATTGCCTGGTCCGACGACGGCGGGCAAACCTGGAACCCGGTAGACCTGAAGGGGGTATTCGGAGAAGAGGGTAACGAATGGATCGCGGATGTATGTTACGGGGACGGTGTGTTTGTCGCCATGGGCGGCGGTAAGGATACCGGCCTGACCACGATAGCCTGGTCCGCGGACGGCGGGGAAACCTGGAACCGGGTAGAGCAGAGTGTGTTTTTTGGCAGGCTCGGCAAAGTTACCTATGCCGGCGGCAGGTTTTTCTTCCTAATCAATGGCCGTATGGCCTGGTTTGAATAACCGGCAGTTCCGCCTGTCTTTATGAGAACAACATGCCTCGTCCCTTCAGGGCGGGGTATGTTAATTGCAGATGAGGAAACTATGAAAAAACATGCTTACGGGATACCTATCGTCCTGTTGGGGTTTGCGTTGCTGGCCGCCGGATGTGAACAAAGCCTGAACGGCGAAGAACCGGAATCACCGGAATTGGTATCCCTGGAAATAATCCAGCCCCCAAGGAAAACAACCTATAAGCTGAGGGAAGATCTGGATATCCGGGGGCTGGCAGTCAACGCCCGGTACAGCGATTTCACCGCCGCCCCCGTTCCCCCGGAGGAGCTTGAAATAAGCGGTTTTGATTCCCTGGTTCCCGGAGAAAAAACTCTGATCCTGATGGCGAGGGGTAAAACCGTAACCTTAACGGTGGCCGTCATCCGGGGAGGAGGGGTTTTTGATGCGGCGGGAACCCCTCTCTTCCTGGGCGGGTTAGTTTCCAGCTTCCGGTGGATTAGGAACAACTACCAGGAAAACGGGAATTATACCGTCGCGGCCGACGGCGACGCCAGCCTGGAGCCCCAATTTCTCACGTATAATGACCGCACGGTGGCCATAACCCTGATCGGCGAAGGTTCAAAGAACCCCGAGATACAACTCAGCCGGTCCGGCTCTCTCTTTTGGATCTCCGACGGGGTTACCCTGACCCTTAAAAACATTACCCTCCGGGGTTTGGCGGACAATACCGACTACCTGGTGAAGATACAGGCTCAGGATTCAGAGCGGAAGGCAAAACTCGTCATGGAGGAAGGCGCTCTGATTACCGGAAATACCGGCGGGGGGGTGGAAGGGGACCACGGCGAATTCATCATGAACGGGGGGATCATATCAAATAATGTTCTTTACCCCGACCCCGGGGCCGGGTACGGAGCCGGCGGCGTATTGATGCGCTCCGACAGTGTCTTTACCTTAAATGAGGGCGCCATAACGGACAACCGGATTGAATCGATCAACGGGCCCGATGCCCTCGGAGGCGGGGTAACTATTACCTGGGAAAGCGTTTTTACCATGAAGGGCGGCAGGATATCCGGTAATGCCGGCCTGATGGAGACCTCCGCGACCGACAGAAAATACGCCTGGGCCCGGGGAGGCGGTGTCTATATTGTCACAAGCGATTTTATCATGGAGGGAGGGATTATATCGGGTAATACCCTTTCAGTCCGCAACGCTACCAGCATTACCGGTACGGCTACGGCCTGGGCCGAGGGAGCCGGGGTGTATCTATTTCTTCACGATGATAATTATTTTACGTTTACCGGGGGGATCATCTACGGCGCGGATGAACCGGGAAAGGACGCCGGGGGCCGGCCCTTGGCAAACAAATGTCTCCTGGCGGAATCCGGCAACGGCGAAGCGGGGGTTGTAGCGGGAGACGCAATCTACTACAGCAAGGCCGGCGGTACCGTTTGGTACGAGAACGATACCTATGTGCCGGACTAAAAACCCGGTAAGCGCCGCGGTTTTTTTCCTCTCTGTCTTTTTTATCCTGGGGATACTGCTGTCCTGTACCCAGGTACAGCAGACTCTTCCGCCGTCCGCGCCGCCGGCTCCGGTGTTAACAGGCGGTGACGGCCTGCTTGAAGTCAGTTGGGATGGGGTGCCGGAGGCCCATTCCTACCAGGTCTGGTACACCGCGAACAGGAGCGGTCAGGTTCTCCGGTCCGGGGAAGATATTTCGGAAACGGCCCACACCATCACGGGCCTTACCAACGGAACCCTCTATTTTGTGTGCATCCGTGGAGTCAACGAAGCCGGGGCAGGGGAAGAGAGCCCCTGGTCACGAGGTACCCCCTCGGCAGAGGCCCCGGATCCCGGTCCGGACCCCGATCCGGGTTCGCAGGAGACCCTGGATTTAGACAGCCGCCTCACCGGAACCTGGCGAAGCGATTATAACGACGGCTATGTCATAAGCGACGCCACCCTTAGCTATAACGATGGATCCGGCTACGGCTTTAATTTTACCGGCGATATCCGCTATTCCAAAAAATTCGACAGCGTTTCGGGGGTCATTATCGTCGAATATACCGTTCCGCCCGCCTATGCCGTCCTGCCGGGCGCTTTTTTCGGCATCTACTATTGGGGCCTTACCCCGGCCCAGGTGTATCTGGCCAACACGTCTGAGCTTGACAACAATTACGCTCCTTCGGAAACGGCAACCCTGGAGGCGGCCATCGCCAAATTTACCCAGGCGAATAAACCCAAATTTGTAATGGAATCCGTGGTCAAACCCCAGAAAAAGCAACCGTAATGTATCCTGAAAGTTCAGCCCCGGACAGGCGGCTCATCTTCCGGCCTTGACAGGAATCCGCGCCCCCTTCCCAATTTTCCTGTTTTTCGCTAATATACCGGAAACGTTAAAATTCAGGAGCAATTCATGGATGTATCTGCATTACAAAAAGCCCGCTATACCTATCATCCCAAGCTGCCTGCCTCTCTTGCGGGAGATGTGGAAGCCATTGCCGTCAAGCTGGGCAGCCCAACCGGGGCAATTTCCGATCAGGGGGATCTGAATCTGGTCTTTAAACATACCTACGGCAAGCCGCTGGCGGTTTTTGAAAAGGGAAAGAATGACAAGATTAACCGCAAGCTCAGCGTGGGGGTAATTCTCTCCGGAGGGCAGGCGCCGGGGGGGCACAATGTCATTGCGGGGCTTTTTGACGGGCTCAAAAAGGGAAACGGGGACAGTACGCTTTACGGCTTTCTGGGCGGGCCTTCCGGGCTTATCGAAAACAAGGTACTGCAGATAGACGCTGATCTGATGGACATATACCGGAATACCGGCGGCTTTGACATGATAGGTTCGGGCCGTACCAAAATTGAAACCCCGGAACATTTTACCTCTTCCCTGGAAACCGCAAAGAAGCTGGGTCTTGATGCGGTGGTGATTATCGGCGGTGATGATTCCAACACCAACGCTGCGCTGCTTGCGGAGTATTTTATTGAAAAAGGTTCGGGCATTCGGGTTATCGGCTGTCCCAAGACCATAGACGGGGATCTTAAAAACGAATATATCGAAACTTCCTTCGGTTTTGATACCGCCTGTAAAACCTACAGTGAACTTATCGGCAATATTGAACGGGATGCCAATTCCGCAAAAAAATACTGGCACTTCATCAAGCTGATGGGCCGGGCGGCAAGTCATATTGCGCTGGAATGCGCCCTGCAAACCCAGCCGAATGTATGTCTTATCTCCGAAGAGGTGGAAGCAAAGAAACTGTCTTTAAGCCAGGTGGTAGACATTGTGGTGGATTCCGTTGTCAGGCGGGCGGAGAACGGGGAAAACTTCGGCGTGGTGCTTATTCCCGAAGGAGTTGTGGAATTCATCCCGGAAATGAAAAAACTCATCGAAGAGCTCAACGATATTCTCGCCTTCCACACGGAAAATTTTTCAAAGATCGATTCCTTTATCGAACAGCTTTACTTTCTTGAAAATACGCTTTCCGGCGCTTCGGTAGAGATACTAAAAGACCTTCCTGCGGATATTGCCAGGGAGCTTCTTGCCGAGCGCGATCCCCACGGCAATGTGCAGGTAAGCCGTATAGAAACAGAAAAACTGTTGATAGGCATGGTTGAAAAGAGACTGGAAGTTCTCAAAAAAGAGGGTGTATACAAGGGCAAATTCAGCGCGCTGGGGCATTTCTTCGGCTACGAGGGCCGCTGCGCCTTCCCCTCGAACTTTGATGCGGATTACTGTTACAGTCTGGGCTACAGCGCCTTTGCGCTCATTGCATCGGGACTTACAGGCTACCTTTCCAGTGTGCGCAACCTTACCGCCCCGGCTTCCGAATGGACGGCAGGAGGGGTACCGCTTACCATGATGATGAACATGGAGCAGCGCCACGGAACCAAGAAGCCTGTGATTAAAAAAGCTCTGGTGGAACTTGAAGGGAAACCATTCAAGGCATTTGCAGCGGTACGCGGGGAATGGGCGCAGAAAACCTGCTTCCTTTACCCCGGCGCAATCCAGTATTACGGGCCTTCCGAGGTCTGCGATCAGCCGGCAAAGACGCTCATGCTGGAAAGAACTTGAAAACAACACTAAAAATACAGGTACTCACTTTATTTTTTTCCCTTGCCGGTTCTCTCCTCTACGGTCAGTCTGCGGCGGACAATGCGGCAAAACCGGCAGGGAATATACCGCTTAAAAAACTGAGTCTCTATTCTTCCGGGATGGCTTTTTTTGAGCATGGCATTACTGTTGAAGGCAGGACGGTACTGGTTCTGCCGTTTCAGTACGGCGCCCTCAACGATGCCCTTAAATCCCTCATGGTAAAAGATCCCGGTTCCGCCGAAGGGCCCCTGCTGGGCTATGCTTCGGCAAACGCCTCCGGCGGCGGCATAAAGGTGCAGGCGGCAGACCTTTCGGCCAGTCCCGGCCTTCCGGAAATTATCGGCCGTTTAAAGGGTGAAGAACTCAGCGTAGAACTCTCCCGTATCCGGGAAAACACTGTTTCGGGCGCGGAAAAGATTACAGGGAGGGTTCTTGCGGTCGAAAGACGGGAAAATCTTTCGGGCGGCGAATACTGGCTTAGCCTTCTCGGCCCGGAGGGGATGAGGCAGATCCCTTTCAGGCAGATACACTCTTTCTCTTTCGGCAATCCCCTGATTCAGCAGGACTTCAACAAGGCTCTCGATTTAGCAATGGCCGAATCAAAAACAAGAAGGGAAGGCAGGGAAATTACCGTCGAGCTTCAGGGCAGCGGCAAGCGGGAAGTTTCCATAAGCTATGTTATCCCTGCCCCGGTATGGAAGATCAGCTACCGGCTGAATCTTGCAGGTGATTCCGCGCATGCAGGCAGCCTGCAGGCATGGGCCATCATCGACAATGACAGTGACGCCGACTGGGATCAGGTGGAACTCTCCCTCAGGGCGGGAAGACCGGTATCCTTTGTGCAGAATCTCTACCCGCCCTTCTATCTTGAACGGCCCGTCCTGCCCCTTTCCATCGCAGGCTATGCGGAAGCGGAAAGTTATGATCAGGGTATGGCGGCCTCTGATTCCCTGACGGGTCCGGTAAACTCCATGATGAAACGGGGCAGCGGCGCTTCACCGGCCTATGAAAGCGCGGAAGACATGACGGCGCCTCTTCCCCGGGCGGGAAGGTCTCCCGCAAACCAGGGCGGGGAACCTGAAGTGTTTGATTTTACCTTTGCCAAACCGGTAAGCATAAAGGCCCGGTCCAGCGCAATGCTTCTGCTGGCCGACAGTGTCCTTGAATGCCGCAAGATCCTTATCTTTTCCGGACAAAAAGCCCTCTCATCCTCAATCAATCCCCGGCTGGGGCTGGAGATAAAAAACTCTTCGGGCCTCAGGCTTCCTGCGGGCCCCGTCAGCATTAATGATTCAGGCTATGCGGGGGACGCTCTTCTGGATTATCTTTCCCCGGATGAAAAACGCTTTATTTCCTACGGGGAGGATCTTTCGGTTATGGGAAACGGAACGGCTTCTTCATCCCGTATTTTGAGCGGCGTTACGCTTTCCCAGGGACTCATACACATCACCCGCAAACAAATTCTGGAACGAAGCTATAAAATTAAAAATTCGGGTAATGAGAAAAAGACAATCGTCATTGAACACCCGATCAGCAGAGGCGCTGTTTTAACGGAGCCGCCTTCCTTTGACGAAGAGACTTCCGGCCTCTACCGTTTCGAGCGGACGCTTCCGGCCGATTCACAGTTCGCGTTTACCGTAAAGGAAGAAATTCCCCTCTACGAGAGAATCGGTCTGGTCTCCAGCTCCCAGGACACCCTGCTCAGTTGGGCTTCCAATCTGGAAGTGTCTTCCCGGGTGCGTTCCGGTCTGCAGGAGGCTTTCAGGCTCAGAGAGGCCGCAGACAGCGCCCAGACAAAGGCCGGCGAAATTTCAAACCGGCGTAATGCCCTGCTTGCCGAGGAAGAACGCTTCCGCAAAAACATTGAAACCTTTGGCCGGGACAGCGCCGAAGGCCGCCGCTACATAGAACGGCTTTTAAGCCTCAACTCCGAACTTGACAGTCTCTCTGCCGAGAGAACAGCCGCGGAAACCGAAGCCAAAGAAGCAAGGGAAACATACGAAAACTACCTTAATTCACTGGAACTTGAATAGACTAAAATGAATAGGCCAGGCCGAGTTTCACAAAGTTATTGTGGCGGTACTGGCCGAGTTCCCCGCTTTCATCTCCGCCGAAGATGCCTCCGGACAGTTCAACTTCCACATCGCCTTTGTTCCAGACAATGGCGGGAATAATGTAGCAGTCCATATCCTCCACTCCCCAGATGACGGTATTTTTGAGTTCAAATTCCTCACGGAAGAGTTTTTTGGAGAGAACAAAAGTAAAGCGGGTCTGCGTCATCTCTGTTCCGGCTTCGGTATCGATTGCACGGTTACTGTCGATCTTGTCATCCATGAGCCGTATACTTTCATTGCACTGGAAATTGCCATTAATGCCCCAGAAGAGATCTCTGTCAAAACCCAGCGACCACAGCAGCGCAGGATTGTATACGGCGCCGTCGTCTCCGGCAATATCGGAGGTGATATTGGCGGCAAGTTCCGCACGGAGGTTGAAACCGGCAATGACTCCGGCGTAATCGGCCCCAATCTGGTGGTAACGGTTGTAGCGTATATCCGGCCCCAGGGCAAAGGCGGAGACCGCGTTTTTCAGATCTTCTCCCCGGGCTGCGGCGGCGGCGGCGTGGGCCCGGGCCTCTTCCCCGTAGCGGCCTGCGGCGGCAGCGTATTCCGCGGCAGCGGCCATGTCTCCCGCACTTGATGCAGCCGCGGCTTTTGCCTGCGCTTCCTGAGCGGAGGCGGCAGCCAACCTGGCCGCTTCAGTTTCGGCGTCAAGATTACTCTTGGCGTCTCTCGCATCCTTCGCGGTCTCCATGGTAACCGAAGGGCTCTGTATGAAACCGGAGTAATACTGCAGACCCAGATCGCTGGAACCAATGGTCGTGGTAAAGCGCAGGCCGCCCTGCGTGTATTCAAGCGTTTTAAGATCATTGGAAAGATCGTCTATGGTATTGTTAAGGATACCGTTAAAGGCGTCCCCGCCCATGGAACCGGCAATTGCAGGATCGATAGACCCTATCCCCTCTACAATTTCTCCGGGCAGCCGGGTCATCATGGCAGGCGCCCAGCGGCCGCTTTGGGAAAAACGCTGGCCTTCAAACCAGGGAACCCATACAGCCTCTATCTTTGAAAAATTGCCGAGACTATAGGAAGCATGAAGCATGGGCCGGGCAATCTTTATGTCGTTCAGACTAGTCATCCTGCTCAGGTTGCTGTAATCCAGGGGATTAACCACATCCAGAGGCCCCAGGCTGTCGGCCTTTCCCCAGGTGAGTTTCCTCAGGCCCCCTTCAAGGCTGAAATTACCGAACCATGCCCGTACATAGGCCTCGTCAAATTCGAGGCTCTCCGCCGGTTTATCAAAATTCGGTTTCACCTTGAGGTTGATGATTCCGTCGGCATTTGAACCTGAAACACTGAAGTTAAGGGAACCTGTAAAAAGTTCACCCGTCTGCACCTTTTTAAGGTTTTCCCCGTCGGAGAGATCCTCCCCGTACATAAGGAGTTCCGTCTTTGCCTTGCCGCCGATCCGCACGGGGCCTCCCGTACCGCCGGAAAGAGAAGCGCCTCCGCCTGATGAAGCCTCCCCTTCATCGGAAAAACCAAAGCCGAAATCATCCTGCGCGGAAAGGGGAAACGGCAGTATCAGTAGAAAACCGGACATGATACCTGCAAAAAAAATATTTTTCATCGCTAATGCCTCCGCCTAACGGGCTCTCCCCGTTTCAAGATAGGAAGTGGTAAATACACTTTCGGGAATGGGATCGTCATACTTTATAATATCCACATTGATTGTGGTGGAAGTTCCCGCGGCAAGGGTGCTCATTTTTGTGACCGTCGGGGTAATATAACCCTGCACATCTTTTACGTTAAGTACCTCCAGAATTTTTACCAGCGTATTTTTTTTGTCGTAGCACTCTATCTTCCAGTTCAGTTTTGAATCATTGTCGATCCAGAGCAGCATCCTGGAGTACTGATAGGAAGCATCCTTGGGTTTTGATTCAATCACATGGCAGGGATGACCGTTGAAATTCTCCTCGCGGAGCAGGGTGTGGACATCAAGGTCGGGATTGCGGTTTGAAGAACCCACATCATCGTAGGAAAGATCTGTCCCCATGAAACTGCCTGAACCTTCCGAAGAGGCGATCCTGCGGACTTTGTTGAGGCTCGGCAGGTATATCCACTGATCGTCCACGGCCCCCTGGTTTTCCATGGTAAGGAAACGAGTCCCCTTTACGCTTGCAGGCTGCTGAAATACTATTACCGCACGATCTCCTTTGGCCCCCTTCTTGCTGTACTGATCGATGAGCCGTTCGGCAGTTGAACCGTCTTTTGCCGTGAGCACCCAGCGGGTACGGGCGGATGTCGTCTCCACCTTTATCCTTTCCCTTGAAGCGGCAATAATATCATTGGCGCTTGTCTGTGCAAACACATGTACTGCTGAAACCAGCAGAATTGACAGAATGACCGCATTCTTTCTGTTCATTTCTTTCCTCCTTTTAATTCAGGATTGTTTAATTCCGGATTATAGATAAATTTTGGCTTGAAAATCGAAAGCAGCACCGGTATAACAATAAGGCCCGAAAGGGCGCTTATCATCATCGCCATGGCAACAAGAAACCCGAATTCCGCCAGCATATTGAATTTGGAAAAACAAAGGACGGCAAAACCAAGGCCCACCGAGAGAGCGCCCACGATGATCGCAGAACCGGAAACATAATAGGCGCTCTTGAGGAAATTCCCCTTTCCGCCGTACTCCAGATACTCCCGCTTGAAGGCGTCCATGAAGTGGATCGTGTAGTCAATTCCTACTCCGATAGAGATGCTGGAGATCATGGCGGTTGCAAGGTTAAGTTTTATCCTGAGGTAGCCCATGATGGCGAAGTTAAGCAGAATAAGTATCGAAAGGGGAATGATACTGATAATCCCTGCCGAAACGGAACGGTAGGAAATTGCCACAATAAGGAACATGGCAATAATTGAAAAGATGATCGAAATAAGCTGGGACTGCACCACCAGGGAATTGACCGCCCCTTCCACCAGGGCCGAACCGCCTACGGTAACCTTTACGTTGTCCGGAAAATTGGCGGCGGCAAAATTTCTGATTTCTACAACCCCCCTGTCCGTATCTTCCTGCCCGATAGTTCTCAACTGTATGGTAGTCTTTATGGCGGTCGGCTCAATGGACTTATTTGCATAGTCGCTGATATTCCCCGAAAGGAGTACCAGATAATTGGAAACCAGCGTCACCAGTTCCTCTTTGGTTTTTTTCCCGTAACGCTCCGGATCTTCGGGCACTTCATAGTACGCCGCCCCTTCATGGTTGGTAAGGGCATTGAAGGAACGCGCCAGATCGCGGGCGTTCATGTTTACGCTGGTTCCCGAAAAAGCGGCCTTTTCCAGAAGTTCCGATATTTTGTCAAGGCTAACGGTCTTTTCGTCTGAGGCATTGTATTGCGGGGGAATTTCGCTTTCCACGGCTTCGGTGTCTTCGGTTTCGCTGAAACTGCCGAAACCAAAATCGTCTCCTCCTTCTTCAAAGCCAAAACCGTCCTCTTCGGCCTCAAACCCGAATCCGAAACTGTCTTCTTCCGCGGGGACAGAAACGGAGGCCTTTATGCCTTCCGGGCTTTCATCGACATTAAAGACCTGGTTTATCCGCTTTACAAGGTCGGTAAAACCCATGGTCTTGCCGACTTCCGGCACCCTGGCTTCAAGATACGCAGAAAGTCTGTCCATGGCGCCGAGATTGTCGGGATGGAGAATGGCGCCGAAATTATCGGCTTCCACAACGACGCTTACAATTTTTGAACCGCCGAATTTTTCCCGGATGAATTTATCGGATTTAAAAATATCCGTATCGGCCTTGAAGTATTCCACCATCACATTATCAATGATGATCTTTGAAGCCCCGTATATCCCCAGCCCCGTAATAAGCACGAGAAGGCAGAGCACCAGCCAGCGTTTCTCCACGATACCGGAAAACGCGACGGCGATTTTTTCGCGTACAGGCCCCTGCCCGCCCTCTCCGCCTGTTGCCCACAGTTCCTTCATGGGCTTCGGGCCGCGGATGATGAGGATTGCGGGGATCAGCGTAACGGTGATGATGAAAGATACCATGATCCCGAAACTGGCAAAAAACCCGAATTCCTTTATCGGCACAACCCTGGTAAAACAGAACGACAGAAACCCTGCAAAGGTGGTAAGGGCGGCAAGGAATATGGGTTTCCCGGTTTTTTTGAAAATATGGTAAACCAGCGCCCGGTGATCCTCATCACTCATCGTGTCATGCTTAAGGCCCATGTCTTCGATATAGTGAATCACCACATGGATGCCGTAGGAACTCCCCATGGCAATCAAGATAACGGGAAGCACCGTGGAGAGCACCGACATCTTGATTCCGAAAAGGGGCATGGCTCCGATTGACCAGATCACCGCAATAAGCACCGCTACAAGGGACAGGACTGTAGCAATAACCCTGCGGAAAGGTATAAACACAATCGTTACCACGATAAGTATTACCAGGGGAATAAGAAGCGTCAGATCCGCATTGACAGCCTCGTTGACGGTGGCGCTTATCACGGGAATTCCCGTTACATAAACCGTAGCGACGCCGCCGAACATCTCCCTGGCAGAATCCCTCACCTTCATGAAACCGTCTATCACTTCAGTGCTTCCGCCTTTCTCTATGGGAATGTCCAGGGGTACCAGCACCTGGGTAGCGGTAAAATCGTCGGAGATAAGAGTCCTGTCATAGAACTTCCAGGAAAGTATTTTCCGTTTTATCTCCTCAATTTCTTCCCGGCTGCCGGAAAAATCATCCCCCACTATACTTTCCACCAGAATGGAGTCTCCGGAACCTGATATGTAATCCGCGGTCATGATGGAGTTTACATCTCCTATAATATCAATCTCCTCAATCCGTTCTACATATTCCTTTAAGATCCGCAGGAATTCCGCGTCAAAAACAGTACCGTACTTCCTTTCAAGCCCTACCAGGATGAAGAGGGAACTTCCAAAGGTATCATCTATGTAGGTACTGACTATACGGGAAGGATCGTCGGGAGGCACAAAACGGAGATTGTTATTGTCAAGTTTCACCCTGGGAAGCTGCAGGGCAAAAAAAACGGTAATTACTCCAATGACGGCAATGATAAGCCACGGATGTTTAAAAAGTTTATACATGAATTCCTCACTCCTTTAAATTTTCCAGATCCGGCAGCAAAAGCTGTGAACGGTCAACCCCTTCTACCGTAATGCCCCGGAGCATCATCTGCAAAAGGCTCTTGAGATCTTCCAGCATGGTTTTGACGTTCCTCGACGATTTGGGCATCTTTACGGTGTTCTCGACTATATATGAAAAGATAAAAAGAATGGTTCTGGCAATAACCCCCGGGTTAATATTGCTTTCAAAGATGCCTTCAGCCCTCCCCTGTTCAATCAGCTTCTCGATCATGGTGTATATGACAAAAGATGAACCGGATTCGGCTTTCTCGGGATTCTCGTTGATCGGGAAAAAGGGAAATTCGGCCAGCATATACTGCTTCATGCTGAATATCACTATCATATCATCGGAACGTCCAAACAGATCCAGGTAGGCCTTCCAGAAGAGGCGTATCAATTCCAGTGCATTCAGATTGGGCGTAACCAGGGAGTTGAAATACTCTATAAATCGTTCGGTGGCTTCGTTACAAATTTCCTGAAAGAGAACACCCTTGCTGGAGAAATAGAGGTAGAGAGTCGCCTTGCTCAATTCAGCTTTTTGGGCTATGTCCATCATGCTGACTTTCTCCGCCCCGTATTCGACAACCAAATCCCGTGCGCAACGGAGGATGGCGTTCTTCCTCTCCGACCTTTCCCGCTTCCTGCGTTCATTTATCCCCATTGGATATGACTCCTGGTTAGTATATTTCCCATAGTCGAATAATAACCATGATTCCAATATACAATATAGAAAAACAAAGGGTCAATATGCTAGAATTAAAGGATGAAAAAAATTGTCTGTCTTGCAGCCCTGACTCTTGTTCTTTTTGCCCTGGAAGCCTGTTCAACCGGCCCCGGGCCAATTACGGAAGCCGAAACTCCGGAAATTTCTGAAACAGCGGAAATGGAAGTTCCGGCCAAAGCGGAACCGGAAGAGATCCTTTCCCTGCCTTCACCGGACGAACCGCTTCCCGTATCAGGCTTCCGGGAAGTGTGGGGTTATCTGGTTGCGGGCAGGGAAGACGCCCTGAAACCGGATATGCCCCTCACCGACATCGGCTATTTCGGGGCGGAGATCGACTACTACGGCAAGCTGATCGATGTACCGAACCGGCTCAAGATCCGTTTCGGCGGCCAGGTTCACCTTGTCGCGGCCTGTAACGGCTATTCACTTACCCACTTTGTCCTCAAAGAGAACAGCGCAGAGCGTGAAGCGCTGATACGGGATCTTCTCGATGAGGCCCGGCATTTTGACGGTCTCCAGATTGATTTTGAAAATATCCCGAAACGGGACGGGCCTGCATTCCGTTCCTTTCTGGCAGAACTCCGGAGGGGACTGGGTTCCAAACCTTTCACCATTGCCCTCCCGGCCCGGACGCGGCGCATTGCCGACGACGTGTTTGACTATGATCGGATTCTCCCCCTGGTAGACCGGATTCTGGTCATGGCCTATGATGAGCACTGGTCTACCAGCGCCCCGGGCCCTGTGGCTTCCCTGGCCTGGTGTAAACGGGTGGCCGAATATGCCGTAAAAACCGTAGGTTCGGAAAAACTTATCATGGGACTCCCCTTCTACGGCCGGGCCTGGGGAGACGCCAACCCGTCCAAAGCCTACCTTCACTCAGGCATTGAGGAACTCAAGGCCGAGCAGAAAGTCCGGATGATTGAACGGGAAAACGGCATTCCGGCCTTTCAGTACGAAATCCCTGTCGGGGTAAAAGTCTACTATGAGGATGCCTATTCGCTGGCAGTAAGAATGGAGATATACCGGGATCTGGGGGTAAAGAATATCGGGTTCTGGCGTATCGGGCAGGAAACTCCCGAAGTCTGGAAATTGATAACAGTGGAAAAATGAGCCCGGTCCGTGCGGGCCGGGCTCCTGGAGGATGATATGGCGGCAGAAAACTATCAGGCGGATATTCATAACAGCGATTATGAAGCTGAATACAGGGCAAAAAAACTTGATGCCCGCGGAAGCATCAACATAGACGGCAGGAAACTTGAATCCCTGAACGGCCTCTGGAACTTTGCGCCGGATCTCTACGATAGCTGCCGCAGAGCCCGCTGGTGGTCGGCCTGCCAAGGGGCGGAGAAAAAAGCCCCCGGCATGAACAAGCCGGAATCCTCCGCCGAGACTCGAATGGCTCTCTCCTGCAAGCCGGTTCTTGGTTCCCCTCCGGAAGACTGGGATTTTGAAGCCTGGGAAACAATGCCTGTGCCTTCATGCTGGAACATGGAAAGACCTGAGTACCTGTACTTTGAAGCTACCGGAATCTATACAAGGACGTTTCACTACCACTCTCAAAAAAAAGACGAACGGGCTTTCCTCTTCTTTGAGGGCGCATCCTATACGGCATCGGTGTTCCTTAACGGGGAATATCTGGGGAGCCACTGGGGAGCCTCAACTCCCTTCTGCGTGGAGATAACCGGCTCTGTACAGGAGTTTAACCGCATCATCGTAACGGTAGATGCCCGCCGCAGTCCCGTGCGGATCCCTATGGATAATACCGACTGGTTTAACTATGGCGGACTCTACCGGAATGTCTGCCTCCTCAGAACCGGGCCTTCTTTTATCAAGGACTGGTTCATCCGTCTTGTTAATGGTGTGGAAATCCGGGCGGATATCAGCATTGAGGGTGACGCCGCCGGGCTGGAACTTGAAATTCCCGAACTGAATATCCGGGAAAAACTACCTGTACTGGATGGAAAGGCGTCCCTTACACTCAAAACCTCTCCTCGGCTCTGGAGTCCGGAAAACCCCAAACTCTATGATTTTACCCTGAATCTTGCTGAATCCAATGGTGAAGACGGCGCAGGCGGCCGGATTGAAGACCGTATCGGCTTCCGGGAGATTTGTACACGGGGAGAGGAAATCTTTCTTAACGGCAAAAAGATCTTTCTTAAAGGGATCTGTGTCCATGAAGATCATTTCAAATTGGGAAAAACCACCAGTGAAGATATCATCCGGGAGACTATCCGGGATCTCAGGGAACTCAAGGGCAACTATCTCAGACTGGCCCACTATCCCCATGACCGGCGTTTTTCCCGGATTGCAAGCGAAGAAGGCGTGCTGCTTTGGGAGGAGGTTCCTGTCTACTGGGCAGTGGCTTTTGACAATCCTGAAACCCGGGAGGATGCGGAAAACCAGCTTGCCGAACTGGTAATACGGGACAGGAACCAGGCGGCGGTAATTATCTGGTCGGTGGGGAATGAAAATGCCGATACGGACAGCCGGCTTACATTCATGTCGGGTCTCGCGGAGAAAGCCCGTTCCCTGGACGATTCCCGGCTGATTTCAGCGGCATGCCTTATCAACCATGAAAAGCTCATGATCCAGGACAGACTTGGAGAGAATCTGGATATTATCGGGATCAACGAATACTACGGCTGGTATGATCCCGATTTTGAAAAACTCCCGAAGATTCTGAATAACTCAAAACCAGGCAAACCGGTGGTAATCTGTGAATTCGGCGCCGGGGCACGGCTTGGACAGCGGGGTACCGTGGATGATCTCTTTACCGAAGACAGGCAGAAACGTATCTATGAACAGCAGACTGAAACCTTCAAGACCTGCGCCTACATAGCCGGAACCAGCCCCTGGATACTCTACGATTTCCGCTGCCCCCGGCGTCTCAACCGCTACCAGGAAGGCTTCAACCGGAAGGGCCTTATCGATGCGGATCGCAAAAGCCGCAAACCCGCCTTCTATGTGATGCGGGAATTTTACGAAAAAATGCAGGAGCCTTGAATTGAATTGGCCTTTCCGTAAAAATGCAATGGTTAATGGGTTTTTTTCAAAACCCGGTTGGAACGAAGTTCCGGTTCAAAAAAAGACTTTGATACGGATTTTTCAAGCCCCCCGATTTGCCCAAACCGTATGCCATAAAGAAAATTCATATTTCCGGTGATTCGTTTGAGGGTCAGACGATAAAAAAAGAGTATGTAATTTCTTATATGAGCCGTAAGGAGTGTTGTTATGAACAATGACAGGCCGCCTTTTTTCAAAAAATTTACCCGGGGATATACCTTCAAAGTGCTTTTGCTTGTGGCCCTGGTGTTGCTGCTGCTCATCCCGCTCAATATGATCCGGGGACTCGTGGACGACCGGGAACACACCGCGAATTCCGCCGAGGCGGACATCATGGAAGCCTGGGGGAGCCAGCTTGTCGCGGCAGGGCCCATCGTCATCATCCCCGGAACCAGGACTGAGGAGATCCGTACCAAAACCGAAAAGGAGGGGGAAAAAATCGAACTGGCAAAAAACCCCTTCACCCTGGCGATAAGCCCCCAAAAGCTCAACATAGAGGCCGCCTTCAAAACCGAAACCCGGAAGCGGGGCATTTTTTCGGTTCCCCTGTTTTCGGGAACCCTCAGACTCTCAGGCGCCTTTGATCCCGCCCCGGCCCTTTCCGGACTGGCCGCCAACGAAGCGGTGTACCTGAACCAGGCGGAACTCGTCATCGCCCTTTCCAGCCAGAAGGGGATCCGCAAAATAAACACCTCCACCTGGGACGGTGAAGACCTGTTTTTCAAACCCGGCAACCGGGGCTACAGCCTTTTCTCCGGGCAGGGCGGATCCGGCCGTTCGCGGACCGGCGAGGGCATTGGGGGCATCTACGCCGGCATCTCCCAATTTCAAAACAGGGCCGCGGCCTTTGACATCAGCATCGAGATCCGGGGCGGCCAGTACATCCGCTTCCTGCCGGTGGGGCAGGACACCCACGCCGCCGTCTCCGCCGATTGGGGGGCCCCTTCCTTTCAGGGCGCCTATCTCCCCGGCGAATCGGCCGTCGGCGACACGGATTTTTCGGCCCTCTGGGACATCAACTACTTAAGCCGCGACATACCGCTTTTTTGGAAGGACTACGGCGAAAGGCAAACCTATTCCGGTTCACTATTCGGCGTGAATTTTTTCCGCGCCGTTGACGCCTACGCGCTGAACACCCGGGCCGTGAAATACGCCGTCCTTTTTCTCACCATTCCCTTCCTCACCCTGTTCCTGCTCGAAATATTTACCAAAAAGCGGATCCACCCGGCGCCCTACCTGCTTTCCGGCATCGCCAACGCGGTCTTCTACCTGCTGCTCCTCTCCCTGTCCGAGCAAATCCCCTTTTACACCGCCTACCTGATCGCCGCGCTGGCCGTAACCGCCATGATGACCCTGTACTCCCGCTCCCTCCTGCCCTCCTGGAACAAAAGCTGGTACATGGGCCTCACGGTAAGCATCTCCTACATTCTCCTCTACGCGGTGCTGAACGCCCAATCCTACGCCCTGCTCATCGGTTCCATAGGAACCTTTGTCGTCCTGGCGCTAATCATGTTCCTGACCCGCAAGCTGGACTGGTACCGGGAAGAGAGTGAGAGTGAAAAGTAAAAAATAAGAAGTAAGGAGGGGTGTCGCGTCCTGGTTTAAAGTTCACGCAAGGGGGTCAAGCTTGATCCAGGGAAATACACGCAATAGCGTAATTTTTTACCGGTTGTTGACGGGAGCAAATTCGAAGTCTTGACAGCGCCGATACATTCTGATAATTTTTTTATAGTTGCGGCCTTGGTGGAACTGGTAGACACGCCAGCTTGAGGTGCTGGTGCCGAGAGGTATGGTTGTTCAAGTGTTCTAGGCCGCAAAAAAAGGCGGAGACCCAAGGGTTTACCGCTTTTTTTGTATATACCCCATTCAGAGTTTTTTTATATACCCGCTGTCCGGTTTTGCCGATTATAACTGTATGAAGTGCAAACCCGTTTTCCATGCCCTGAGCGGCATAATAGCCTTGAGTCTGGCCTTTTCAGGCTGTAACACTCCTCCGGCTTCTCCGGATCCTAAACCCACAGAAGTACCGTTGGAAGACGATTTTTGGTCTCTCGTTGAAAGGGGAGAAATTGAAAAAGCCCGTGAGCTCTTCAAAGGCAAGATCGATGTCCGTGCAACCGGCGCCGGGGGAAGAACCCCCCTCCATGCGGCTGCCGAAATTGGGGATGCGGGACTTGCAAGCTTTCTTATCACCATGGGGGCCGAAGTGGACGCCCTGGACAATGAGGGCCGTACTCCCCTTTCGATTAGTACCGGAAAACAGGATCCCGGTGTGGCTAAGGTACTGGCTGCCGCCGGAGCCGACATACACAGACCCATTAACGGGACTTCAAGCGCCGCCCTGGAAGCTATATCCTGGGGAGGCGCCTTCCTTTCCGCCCTCCTGAATCCTGTTACGCTGGACAAGACCGATGCTTCGCTTAGATCTATTCTCCATCTGGCGGCCCTCAACGGAAAGGTTGAATCCGTAAATACGATACTCGGCGCAGGGGCCAAGGTGGCCTTAAAAGATTCTGCGGGAAAGAATGCCCTGGATCTTGCCTTTACACGGCCTGACTCAAGCGATCACATGGAGGCCGCGGAGTATCTCATTCTGGCCGGTTCCTATTCGGTCAACCCGATCTTCCCCAATTTTGCCCCGGCAGTCCGTACCTCCAACTATAACATCCGTTTTGCCGATGGTTCTGTGCCACTGCATTTTGCCGCCAGGGAAGGCTATACAGGATTAATCGGCTTCCTTCTAAAAAAGAAGGCCAATACTCAGGTTAAAAATGGTTCCGGCGCCACTCCCCTCCATGAGGCTGCCCGTTCCGGCAAGACCGAAGCCATGCGTATGCTTATCGCGGCAGGCGCCGAGGTTAATGTTCAGGATGCAAAAGGAAATGCTCCGCTTCACATTGCCATACCTCCCGAGAATCATCAGGATGCGATATCCCTCCTCCTCTCAAACAAGGCCGATCCCAATCTACGGGATGCCCACGGTGAATCTCCGCTGCATATTGCCCTCACCCTGAACCGGAGTCCTGAGATCGCCCAGGCCCTCCTTGCCGGAGGTTCCGATGTTTCCATACGCAACATGGGCGGTAAAACACCTCTCTACCTGGCGGTAGAGGAAAACCGAATAAACTGTATCCCCATGCTTCTTGCCTACGGTTCCGATATTTTTGCAGCGGATAACGAAGGCGTCACTCCCTTTGAAAAAGCCCTGCTTACCAACAGCCCCATACTGCCCAGCCTTATCACCACAGAAACGGTACATCAAACAGACAGCGGCGGAAACACAATTCTGCATCTGGCAATAAAAAACAGAGCGGACACAAAAACGATAGGTCTTATTCTCGATCAGAAGGCTAATGTAAACGCGCGGAACAAGGAAGGCGATACCAGCCTCCACCTGGCGGTGAGGCTCAACCAGCGGGAATCGGGAGAGCTTCTCATCTCCAGAGGCGCCGATATTTTTGCGGCCAATGCAAAAAACGAAAGCCCTCTCTACCTGGCCTTTATCTCAGACGGCCTCATCTACCCGCAGACGGATGCGAGACGATGGATGATAAACTCTCAAACACTGGAAGCTCGTGACGGCTTGGGTAATAGCGTCCTCCACTATGCGGCCCGGTGGAAACTTGATCCTTATATACCTTTTATCATTCAGCAGGGCGCCAATACCGAGGCGGCCAACGCTACAGGAGAGACTCCGCTCTTTGAAGCCGTCAAACAGAACAGTTCTTCTACCGTACAGGTGCTTCTCGGCGCCGGAGCTTCACTCAACGCACGGGATTATCTGGGCAATTCGGCCCTCCATGCGGCAGTCCGCTGGAATGCAAAAAACGCCGCTCAAGCTCTTCTTGACGCGGGAATTGATGTTAACGCCCAGGCCTTGAGCGGGAAGACTCCCATCCATGATGCGGTACGGCTGGGTATTGTGGATCTGGAAATTCTGCTGGTACATTCAGGCGCTGACCTTGAGATCCGTGATTCGGAAGGGAATACACCCTTCATGGAGGCAGTCCTGGCCGGGTATCTCCAGTCAATGGAAAGGCTGGTGGATCTCGGCGCAGATCCGGCCACACGGAATGCCAGGGGCGATACCCCCACCCACATTGCCGTTGCCATGGAACGGAGCGATCTGACTACCCTGCTTCTCCGCTGGGGTTCATCAATTCATGCAAAGAATTCCATGAATCTTACTCCCTTCCAGACAGCGCTGGTAACATCTCCCCGAATGGTATCTACCCTGCTCACCAAAGACAGACTCAATGCGGCGGATGATTCAGGTTCTTCTCCCCTGCATATAGCGGTACAGAATACGGCGCCCGTCACCATGGTAAAGACGATTCTCGATCTGGGAGGCCGGCTCTCTTCGGTGGATTCCGAAGGCCGAAGCCCCCTGCGGGCAGCGGTGGATCAAAATGCCTGGGAACACGCAAAACTGCTTGCCGATGCAGGAGCCGATCCTTTCTCAGCGGCCGGAGACGAAAAGACTCCTGCGGATATTGCGCTCCTCAAGGGCAGCGAAGGGATAGCGGCTCTGTTCTCAGGAAGGGGAATCAATGCCAGGGATGCATCGGGAAATACTATTCTCCACTATGCAGCCCGCTATGGGAATAAAGACATTATTTCGGAACTCATGGAACTGGGAGCAAACAAGGCGATCAAAAACATAGCCCAGGAAAGTCCTGCGGACATCGCGCAGCGCTGGAATCACGGCGAAGCGGCCCAAATACTGAATTGAGGCTGTTCAACAGTTCCGGTACACAAGCAGAGTCCTTTTTTCACCGGAAGCGCGGGCTAGACAATTACCCCATTGTGTCGTATGCTAAAAAATGATTTTTGATCACAAAATTCCAAAGGAGGTACCCATGAAAAAGGGTCTTGATTCAAACGGCTCTCAAGTGATATACTTAAGAAAGAGTTCTCCGTAGACTTGTTTAGAAACTTAGGTTTCTGAACAAGTCTAATTGCTGAATCTGGTCGGATTGCGGTGTAACCTTAACCAGGCCATCGACAACCTTTTGGCTGTCCGCAAGTGTGGTAAATTTCTGAAGTATGCTTTTTAGTGTAAGCAAGCTACTGGGGAAACGCCGATTGACGCCATCAGCGTTTGGCGTCTCCCTAATCTTCTTCTTCGTACTGCAGCCGGTAGAGTCCGGCATACATGCCATTCCGCCTTATCAATTCCCCGTGATTGCCTTCTTCAATCAGGCGGCCTCCGGAAAGCACCAGAATACGGTCTGCGTTGCGGATGGTGGAAAGCCGGTGGGCAATGACAATGGAACTGCGGCCCGAGAACACCCTCTGCATGCCCAGTTGAATGAGCCTTTCGGTTTCCGTATCAATGGAACTGGTGGCTTCATCGAGAATCACCACGCCGGGATTGTGGGCGATGACCCTTGCAAAACTCAAAAGCTGCCTCTGGCCCGAAGAGATATTGGAGGCTCCTTCGGAGAGAACCGTCCTGTAACCTTCTTTCAATGCGCGTATAAACTCATGGGCATGCACCGCCCTGGCCGCGGCCTCCACCTCCTCATCCGTCAGGGGAAGCCCCAGCCTGATATTGTCCGCCACCGTTCCCGAAAAGAGAAACACATCCTGCAGTACCGGCATCACGGAGCGGCGGAGACAGGAGAGAGGGAGCTCCTTTACCGGCATCCCGTCGAGGAGTATCTCGCCTGAATCAATGTCCCAAAGCCGGGTAAGTACATTGATGATGGTTGTCTTTCCCGCACCGGTATAACCTACAATGGCTGTCGTCTCCCCGGGATTCACGGTAAAAGAAAGGCCTTTAAGGATCTCCTCCCCCTTCTTGTATGAAAAATGAACATTCCTGAATTCGATTTGCCCTCCGCTTTTCCCGGTATGTTGTTCCCCAAAATCCGGATGCGGCGAAGCTTCCGGCATACCTTGGACTGCCCGGATTCCGGCGGAATATTCCGGGATTTTTTCTTCGGTATCAAGGAGGCCAAAGACCCGCTCTCCCCCGGCCATTGCCGATTGCAGCAGAGTATACTTCTCCGCGATATCCATCACCGGGTTGTAGAACATACCGACAAGGCTGATAAACGCAATAAGCACTCCCAGCGAAAGGGAAAGGTTAAAAACCATATTGCTTCCCACGACGATGACGGCTGCTACGGTAAAGGTGGAAAACCACTCTACGATGGGACGGAATGTGGCGAATACAAACATTTCTCCAAGATTGGCCTTGAGAAGCTCCATATTCCGTTCACGAAATTCCCGGCGGCTCTTCTCTTCCGCCCGGAAGAGCTGCACCACCTGTATTCCGGAAAGATGTTCCGAAAGATACGAGTTAACCCTGGAATTGGCAATACGCTGCTGTCTGAAGGCGTCCCTGGCCTTGATGCGGCTGATCGCGGTTATCCCCATGACAGGCGGCATGGTACAGAGCACAACAAGGGCCAGCCGGGGAGAAAGCGCAAAGAGTGTGATGAGCACCCCAATCATCACGGAAAGATCCTTGAGAAAGGCCACAAGAACCGAGGTAAAGAATTCATTTATCGTCTCAATGTCCCCGGTAAGCCGGGTTACGATCCGCCCCACAGGATGATGCGACAGAAAATCTGTTGACTGGGAAAGGGTTTTTTCAAAAAGAGCAAGCCGGATATCCTTCATGACCTTCTGCCCGATAAGCACGGTTACCCATGTTTGTATAAATGTAAAAATAAAAACCGCCAGCAGCAGACAGAGAAGCAGCAGAACCGTTCTCACAATCGAAGAAATATCATGCGCCCGTACTGTTCGTATTTGCGATACAGGCAGTTTGTAGAGATCCGTATTCTTTATCGCTCCGCAGCCCTCTCCCCTAAGGAAAATATCGCTTCGTTCTTCCACGAGGGCGGCCAGCGGATCGCCGTCTTTGCGGCGGAAGGCATACCAGCTTTCTTCCTGCAGAACGGCTGCGGCTTTCAATTCTCTCTCCACAGAACCTGTCATCCTGGTATTCTGCCCCTGGGGTATAAAGAGGAGGCCTCCTGCTTCAATTCCCCCATTCAGGCCCGTCAATTTTTCCATCTCCGCAGATGCCGCCCGGCTTAAACCTTCTGTAACCGCAGGATCTATCGCAATAAACCGGGCCATGATTGCATTGTCGATAAGCCGCTGCTGCATCACCGGGACAAAAAGTTCACCCATGGTCGAAACCGCCAGGGCGCAGATCATCAGCACAACAAGATTTTTGTAGGGTTTGAGGTATGAAAGGATCCTTGCAGTAATCCTGCTGTCGTAATCCCGGACAACCTCTTCAACTTCAAAATAATCAGCCATTTTTGCTCCCGTGTCTTTCGTTGCGGGAGGAACCTTCACCTGGTTCCGCAGGCCCGGCTGAATCTCCAAGACGCTGTAACGCCGCTGTCCGGCTGAAAAAGCCGCCTGAATCCTGAAGCTCCCTCGGACTGCCGTATTCGTTTAAAAAACCGTTTTCAAAAACCGCCACCTTGTCCGCCCGGGAAAGGGTGGAAACCCGGTGGCTCACGATGATCACCGTTAAGGCCCTGCCCTGCCTCGTACACTTTTCCCGTTCCTCATTCAGCGCCGAAAGAATCCGCTGTTCGGTTTCAGTATCCACCGCAGAAAGGGCGTCATCAAGGATCAGAATCTCCGGAGCAGTGATGAAGGCGCGGGCAATGGCTACCCGCTGCTTCTGGCCGCCGGAAAGAGAGAGGCCCCGTTCACCAATAAGGGTATCCCAGCCTGAAGAAAAGGCCTCCAGATCCCTGTTCAGAGCCGCAAAACCGGCAGCCTTGGCAAAATCCGCTTCTTCTCCCTGGCCGCCAAGACCGTAACCGATATTATTTTTTATACTGTCGGAAAAGAGAAAACTATCCTGGGGAGCCAGGGCAAAACAAGCCCGCAATTCTCCCAGCTCCCAGTCCCGGACATCGAGGCCCTTGAGAAACACCGTGCCGGGAGGAGGATCGATCATCCGGGGGAGCGTTTTTATAAAACTCGACTTCCCCGAACCCGTCCGGCCCAGAATGCCCAGCATCTCCCCCTCTTCGAGCCGCAGACTCACCGCGGAAAGGACGTTTTTCCCTCCCTCGCGGGTATAGGCCAGCGTGAGATTCCGTATTTCAAGCAATGAGGGCGCAGAAAACTGCGCTTTCTGTTCGGTTGAATTTCGCCGCAAGGACGGCGTTAATACAAGGTTGGGCTTTTGAAAGTTTCTCCGCGGATACGGGGAAGATTCAATGGAGGGCTTTGTATCGAGAATCTCCTTCACTCTGCCGAGGGAGGAGGCGCCCCTCTGTATGATATTCACCATGAATCCTGCGCCCATGAGAGGCCAGACAAGCATCTGAAAATAACTGAAAAGGGCCACCAGCGCACCCGGGCTTAGGCTACCTTCCACCACCCGCATGCCGCCCACAAGAATTACGATGAGGGAAGTAAGACCGGAAAGGAAAGTGATAAGGGGAAAAAAAATTCCGTAGATCTTTACCAGTTCCATATTGGCGTTCCGGTAGTCGTCATTGGCTGCGGCAAATTTTTTCCCGAACCACCATTCCTTGACAAAAGACTTTATCACCCGTACCCCGGAAAAAGTTTCCTGTACTGTCTCGCTCATGCGGGAATAGGTTTCCTGAACACGGTGGAAACGCGCTCCTACGGCATTGCCGAAAAGCAGGATCAGCAGAGTAATAGGCGGCAGGGGAATAAGGGCAAAGACGGCGGTTTTTGCGTCCTGTATGAAGATCACCACAAGGATACCCAGAACCATCACCGTCCCGTCAACCAGCATCACAAGACCCCAGCCTATGGCCTCACGGATACCATTGATGTCATTGGTGGAACGGGCCATGAGATCCCCAATCTTGCTCCTCTGATAAAAATCATAAGAAAGGGAAAGAAGATGACCGAAAAGATTCCCCCGCAGTTCCGTTTCGATTCTCCTGGAAGCGACGTGGATAAAGTAACGCCAGAGAAAACGGCCCGTGCTTATCACCGCCGTGGCGGCAACCATGCCCAGACAGAGGAACAGTATCCGGCTCCAAACCGCGTCTTCCCCTTCCCGGGCGGCTACAAGATTTATTGCCCTGGCGGTAAACTGGGGAATGAGAATCTGGGCACTGTCAACGGTAATAAGGCATATAAAGCCCCAGAGATAACGCCAGCGGTAAGGGTACAGATAGGGAATAAGAAAACGGAAATTTTTGAGGGACAGGTCCGGCTTTGTATTTTGCGGTTGTTCAGAATCTGTCATGCGCAAGCCGCCCGGGACACATACTATATCTTTTTCATTACAAGCTCTTCTGTTTTTTTTATGTCTGTTTCCAGCTTGTTTTTCCAGATATCAAACTTTTTCTTTACTGTTTCAGCGTCATTGGGCTCCCCCAAAAGAATATGGAGCCGCCGCAGGGCATTGAGGAAGTGAATCCCCATCTTGAAGTCATCGATCCGGCTCGTGGAAAGTTCATACTTTTCCCGGTAGCGGTCTGCAGCCTGCATGAGGAGCTTCTTAACCAGGATGAGGTGATACATGGTTGGTTCATAGGCCGGGGAACGGGGATCGGTGTTAATTACCGCGGTTTTCAAGTCAATGATATTCTTTGCCCCCGCTGCAAAACGGCCTTCCAGTTCCACAAAGGACCATTTCCATTTGGTATTATCCCCGTAGGCATTTTCCAGAAGCTGGATCGCAAGACCCATCTTGCGGACAAGATCGTAACGCCGCCTGGCATCAACCGTCTCAATACTGGCAAGTTTTTCCTCATAATCGGCAAAAGGGGCGTCAACCAGGTTACTTACAATCTCTTCAAGATAGATAACGCCTTTATAGAGAGACTTGCGCCCGTCATTCAGGGCGTCTTCATTTTTGACTTTCAAAACCGACTGGGACACAGCGGAAATGGTTATATAGTTGGAAGCCAGATTGAGCATATCGTCTACCAGGGCAAGGCGTTTGAAGGCCGCGGTGGCAGGATCTTTTTTGATGACTATGAGAACATTCTGTTCCCTTTTGAGGATAGTTTTGGCAGTCTGTTGATAACTGCTTACCTTTTCAAAATACTTATGACGTTCCTCTTCGGAAATTTTCGCCATTAACCTCTCCGCATCTTAAGATTGTGAATATTTTAGAATTAAATCATCCGCATGAGCAAGGGCTGCTTCCCCCGCGTCTCCCGCCAGCATCCTGGCGATTTCCACACGCCGTTCTTCCTTTCCAAGTTCACCCACACTGGTAAAAGTTCTTCCGCCTTCGGTTTTCTTCTCTACCTTTAAATGATTATCGGCACGGACGGCAATGGAGGCAAGATGGGTAACACAAAAGATCTGTTTGATTTCGCCGATTTTTGCCATATATTCCCCCACCGCAAGGGCCACTTCTCCGCCGATACCTGTATCGATCTCGTCAAAAACCAGGGTTTCAAGATTATCCGAAGCGGCGAGTACCGTTTTTATGGCCAGCATGACACGGGACAACTCGCCCCCCGACGCAATCCGGGAAAGATCCTTGAGCGGTTCCCCCGCATTAGCCGAGATAAGGAATTCAACCTCATCGGCGCCCCAGGGGCCGTACACAAGGCCTCCCGAATCCCCTTCCCGCCGCCGTTTCTGAACCGTAGCGCCGAAACGGGCATTGGGCATACCCAGGCGCTTGAGGATTGCGGTGATGCCTTCACTCAGGGATACGGCGGCGGCGCTCCGTTTGGAACTGATCGCGGCCGCTCTGGAAACAATATCCTTTTCAAGCGCGCTTATTTCGGCCTTCAGCTTATCCTGGTTTTCCAGCGCATTGGAAAGCTCTTCAATTTCCGCCAGAGCATCTTCCCTGTAGGCCAAAATTGCCTCTTCCGTAGACCCCGCGGCGTTTCCCTGGACATATTTTTTCTTTAACCGAAAAAGCAGGGCAAGCCTCTCTTCCGCTTCTTCCAGGCGCTTCGGATCGTAACGGAGGCCATCCCGGTAGGAACGGAATTCCGCTGCAATATCCTCAGCCTCGTAGTAGAGCGCCTCGGTACGCTTTTGAATGCCCTGAAGGCCCTCGTCAATGGCGGAGGCATTATCCAGGGCATTCCTTGCCTTCCGTGCCAGAGCCAATACGGAAATCTCTTCGTCAAAGAGGACCGCTGCCCCCGAATTCACAAAACCTGCAAGTTTTTCAAAATCTCCGAGCCGGCGGGCTTCGGTTTCCAGTTCTGCAATTTCCCCCGGCTTTACCGCAGCCCTGCCTATCTCTTCCGTAGCAAAACTGAGAATTTCAATGCGGTTCTCCCGTTCCTTTTCCGAACTCAGGGAAGCTTCAAGAGTCCGTTTCTTCTCGGTCAAGCCGGTAAAAACCCGGCCAAAGTCCCGGACTTCCTCGTCCAGAGAAGCAAAACGATCCAGGTAACGGCGGTGTGTTTCTTTTTTCAGAAGGGATTCATGGCTGTGCTGACCGTGAATGTCAAAGAGAAAACTCATAAATTCAGCCAGGTCCGTCCTCGTTACCGGAGTACTTTGTATAAATATGGAATTCCTGCCCGAAGATTTAATGTTCCGCCTGATAATCAGGCGCCTGTCCTCGGTTTCAATATCCCGGCTTTTCAACCACTCGGCGGCTTCGGTATTTCCGGAACTTACAGACACAATCGCCGAAACTGAGGCTTCCTCGCTTCCGGTACGGATCACATCAATATCCGCCTTGCCTCCCAGCAGAAAACTCAAAGCTCCGACAATAATCGACTTCCCTGCACCGGTTTCTCCGGTCAATACGTTGAAGGCGCCTTGAAAGGAGAGGGAAAGACTATCGATAAGGGCAAAGTTTTTAACCGCAAGCTCTTCAATCATGTGTCTGTCCGGAGGGGAACTTCGATCCATTCGGATCCCGGCGGAGGTTACCGGGTTGCGAGCCTTGTGCAGGACCTCCGGCCCAGTTAAGCTTACTCTTCAGAGCACAGTAAAAAGCTTCCCGTCCCGATGCAATCAGATCCGCCGTATAGGGGGCCTTGCGGATATGAATACGATCTCCCGGAAGAAGTTTCGCAGTCTCCTGACCGTCTACCGTAAGAAGTACGCCGCTCCGTTGCTCCTGTTCCAGCTTTACAATGAGCGTCTCGGTAGCGGGAAGCACCAGCGGCCGGTTCGACAGGGTGAAAGGGCAGATGGGGTTAACGATAAGAGCTTCCAGTTCAGGATCAAGAATCG
The DNA here is from genome assembly GCA_031278095.1 of Treponema sp. Taxonomy (GTDB): domain Bacteria; phylum Spirochaetota; class Spirochaetia; order Treponematales; family Breznakiellaceae; genus JAIRNJ01. Next base: position 2,560 of record JAITLC010000149.1, on the reverse strand, counting down.
GGCCCCCGGCAGCCACCGAATAGGCGGTTGAGCCTGTAGGAGTGGCGAGAATCAAGCCGTCGGAAAGATAATTTCCCAATTCCAACTCTTCGGATTCGGAAAAAAGATTCAACTTGATTATTTTAGCAATCCCGCTGGCGGAAATGACCGCATCGTTGAGACAGGCTCCCTGGAACACCGTAGAGTCGCCCCGTTCCACCCGGATTGAAAACATGAGCCTCCGGGAAACCGCTGCTTTTCCCTTCAGATGCTGCAGAAACACCGACTCCCATTCCTGGGGATACACCGCGGCGATAAACCCAAAGGTACCGAGATTTACCGGAATAATAGGAATAGTGCGGGGAGAAACCAGACGGGCGACATAGAGTACCGTTCCGTCTCCCCCCAGGGAAAAAACAAGATCCAGCCCCTCAAGAATGGAACTTTCACCCTCATTCACGGGCCCGGCTGAAGTTCCGGATCCGGAGCCTTCAAGCGGGACTTCACAACAGCGGACTTCCATATCCATCCGGGAACGAAGAGCCGCTTCAATCGAAGAAGCCAGTTCCAGAGCTTTGGGTTTATGCGGATTTACCGCAAGGAGAACCTTGATCTGTCCTGAACTCTTTGAAGCATCCATGCGTCTCTCCGAGCCGCGAGGCTCATGGAAAACTATTTTACCGCCGCCATACGGCGGCTCTGCCATGCGTCTCTCCGAGCCGCGAGGCTTAAAGAAAACTATTTTACCGCCGCCATACGGCGGCTCTGCCATAAAAAAGCCGCCTTAGGGGAGAGTCAAAATGAGCTTACTAACCCGCTCAACTTCCGATGCCTGAAGCCGGGGATAAAGCGGAAATAGCACCGTTCTGAGGGAAAGGGAATACGCTTCCGGACATTGGGCGGCATCCACTACCCCTGTTCCCGCCAGAGTATCTTCAAAGGCGCTTTCCACGACTATATCCTTCTTCCGGGCATAAGCCTTAACATCCCTGAGCCCTGTTTCCAGAATGAGGGAAAAGGCATAATTGTTGTAGTCCCCCTCCTGAATAAAGCGTTTGTGCCGGGTACGAAGACTTGACTGGGTATAGACTGCGGCAATCTCCTTCCTTCTGGTAAGGTTTTTGGCCGCTTCCCGGAACTGGATTACCGCCATAGCGGCGTTCATATCGGGAAGACAGTATTCGGGGGGAAGATCGGCAGAGTTTCGCAATACGGAAGCATCCCTCCGGTTGACCGCATAGAGGAGGGCCCCACCCCCGGCAGTGAGGATATTCCGTTCTTCGAGACCGAGGAGCACAAAGACACCGGCCTGCCTTTCAGCCGCCTTCTCTCCTTCTTCAGACACCGGGCTGAAACTATCGGACGCATCTTCAATAACCGGTATACCAAGTTCCAGAATAGGACCCGGATCAGGCGCATAACCCAGAGTATGGGTCAATACGAGAGCCTTCACTTCAAGACCGGGAGACTTCTTCTGCAGGGCGGCATGTATACTTTCACGGCTGATACAGGGGAAATTGGAAGAAACATCACAGAAAACCGGTGTCAGGGCCAGATCCCTAAGCACGGTAAGGTAATATCGCGGAGCAAGAGCTGAAACAATGACACCCTGACCTGTTTCAGGAGAGGAACCTTCACCCGTGTCATCTGAAGGGCAGCCCGGCCCGGCTGAAATTCCAAGATTAAGCGATTTGAGAGCCCGGTAAAGGGCAATTGCAGGACTGCGGAGGGCTAAAGCATAATCAAATTTGAGATTTTCTTTCGCAATCTGTATGAGAAACCTGGACTTCTCCCCCGGACCGATCTTGTCTTCCACAAGAGAAGTCAAGACCGCATCCATCTCCTTCCGCCGAATGGTTGGAGAATAGACTTCTATCTTCATGCTATCTTCGAAGCTCGGCTATTTTTTGCAGTTCTTTGGGATTAAAGAGATCCCGAATATCCAGAATGATGAGGTATCCATGCTCCTGACGTACAACACCCTGTATATACTCGGCTCCGATACCGCTCAACATCTGGGGAGGCGGCTGTATCTCCTCTTTTTCGATGGTCACAACACGGGAAACCCGGTCAATAATCACACCCAGCTTCATGCCATCAATATCAATGATGATAAAACCCGAAAGAAGCTCATCCTCCTCCGAGGTTAGCACTTTTTTGAGATGAAAACGTTTATGCAGATTAATTATAGGGATTATTTCACTGCGAAGATTGAAAATTCCTTCCACATAGATAGGTGCATTGGGAATTGCCCTGATAGTCTGAACCCGGACGATTTCCTTGACATCCATGATGTTAATCCCGTAAAGCTCTTCTCCGAGCTGAAAGGTCACCAATTGTCTTTGCTCAGCCATAGCATCTCCTACAAATAAACCGCTATCTTTACTTTATTATCTATTGGAATCCTTATCAAGTGCAATAAAACAAAAAAAGCATGGCAACTACCTACTTTCCCGCCCCTCGGGGGGCAGTATCATCGGCGTTAGAGGGCTTGACTTCCGTGTTCGGAATGGGAACGGGTATATCACCTCCACCATTGTCACCATGCAATTACTTACACTATCAGCGGAAAAAAAATACG
>JAITLC010000145.1 GCA_031278095.1 Treponema sp. | reverse complement strand
TCTTTGCTATATAAGAAGTCCGGTAACCTCATAGTATATATATATACCACAGTTCTGCGGAAATATCAAGAGGTTTCACCGGCAATTCCAATTTCAAAATAGCCGCGAGGAAGCTGCGGCCCCGACACGGACGAATGAGAGTCTGTTTATAAAGTAACCGACTTTATGGACAGGCACGAATTAACGAATGCCTCTGATTCGCAGGCCTGGGTTCATACCCCGGAGCTTTCTCCTGGGTTCTTCCTTATTTCCGCTCACGCACAGGCTATAAATGGAAAGCCGATCCGCCGGATCGAAAGAGCCTTTCCTGTTTCTCTTTCAATTTCCACCGTGATACCTCTTATTTCTCCGGTATTTTCAGCACATTCCATCTTATAAAGAATCTGTTTCCGGGCTCTGTCCAGGCAAATATGGAAATCCATACCGATTACTTCATTCTGAACCCCGGTCATGCCCAGATCGCTGATATAGGCCGTTCCCCGGGGCAGGAGCCGTTCATCGGCAGTCTGGATATGGGTATGGGTTCCCGCCACAACAGCGGCCCGGCCATCGAGGTAGTAGGCCAGAGCCTCCTTTTCCCCGGTCGTTTCCGCATGGAAATCCACCAGCGTGACGGATGAATCTTCCCGGTAAAGCTTGTCGAAACACTTGAAGGGACAGTCGATATTGCCCATCAGTTCCCGGCCCTGGAGATTTATCACATGCCAGACAATACCCGCCTTTTCCACCAGCACGGAACCCCGCCCTGCAGTCCCCTCAGGATAGTTGGCCGGACGGAGGAGACGCTCTTCGCTCTCCATGACGGACCAAAAATCCCGCTTTTCCCAGACATGGTTTCCGGAACTAACCACATCAGCCCCGGCGGCCATGATCCGGTGGAGTACATCTTCGGTCATACCGAAGCCGGCGGCGGCATTTTCTCCGTTTACAACGGTAAAATCCGTCTTATGCTCCTTTATAAGCAGGGGAAGCCGCTGCTCCAGGGCCTTAAGACCCGGTTCCCCCATCACGTCGCCAATCATCAAAACCCGCACACATGCCATACACGCCTGCCTTTGAGATCAAAATATCGGAGAAACACTGATTAAATGATGCCAATCAGCGTTTCCCAATTGAATAAATCAGTACTCCTTTAGACGTATTCAATATTATCGAGCACGTCCATTATATCAATAGTATACTGACGGCACTGTTTCAGGTAGCAGGTAGATCGTTAAATTTCCTGGTAAAGAATTGTAAAATGAGGCAGTTCCAAAATGTCAGATTTTGGAACTGCAGCCTTAAATTGATGCATCAGGATTTTTTGAAAATTCTCTTCGCTTTACAAAATGGCTTTGACATACTGCCCATAGTCTGGTATTTTAGTGATAGAATGAATGAGCTAAAACCTGAAACTATCAACTATCGCATCAAGCTTCTTCGGGATGCTCTGGGCATGACCCAGGCCAATTTTTCGCGGGTCATTTCCCTGTCTTCGGGTTACCTGGCGGGAGTGGAGACAGAAAAACGCACGGTCAATAACCGGATCGTAAAGCTTATCTGCTCTTCCTTTTCGGTGAGCGAAGAATGGCTAAGAACCGGTCAGGGGGAAATGTTTCTTAAAGAAGAAGATCCTAAATTTTCACGGCTGCTCAATCTCTACAAGGAACTTTCCCCCAACTATCGGGATTTTATTTTCCGTCAGATTGAACTGCTCCTCAAGATCCAGGATGAAGAGGAACCCGGTAAAAAAACTACCGTCCAAGAGCCGTATTAACGGGCGTATTCTACTATCCTGGTTTCCCGGATGATGGTGATCTTAATTCTCCCCGGATAACGGAGATCGTTTTCGATCTTCTTGGCAATATCTTTCGCCAGTTCCCGGCTCTGATCCTCGGTAACCGCATCGTTATTTACGATGATTCGCAGTTCCCTGCCTGCCTGGATGGCAAAAGCCTTGTCCACTCCGGTAAAGCCCGTGGCGATATTTTCCAGATTTTCAAGCCGTTTGGTGTAATTATCGAGTGTCTCCCGCCGGGCTCCCGGCCGCGCTGCGCTGATCGCATCGGCAATCTGAACCAGTACCGACTCAACGCAGGAAGGTTCCAAATCGTTGTGGTGGCTCCCGATCGCGTTGATAACCCGGGGATCCTCTCCCATCTTCCGGGCCATGTCCATGCCGATTTCCGCATGGTTTAGGTCTGAATCGCTTTCCACACCCTTGCCAATGTCGTGAAGCAGGGCGGCCCGTTTGGCAATATCCCGGTTTGCGCCTATCTCCGCGGCAAGAATTCCCGCAATAACGGCCACCTCTTTGGAATGGGACAGCACGTTCTGACCGTAGCTGGTACGAAAGTAGAGCCGGCCCAGCGCCCGGATACCGTCCTGTTTGATGTTATGGATCCCCAGATCGAAAAGAACCTTTTCACCTTCCTCAAAGATCTTCTGGGAAATATCTTTGCTGACCTTGGTAACAATCTCTTCGATTCTGGCAGGATGAATGCGCCCGTCGGTAATAAGCCGTTCAAGAGCCACCTTGGCGATTTCCCGGCGTACCGGATCAAAACAGGAGATAACCACCGCTTCGGGAGTATCGTCAATGATGATATCCACCCCGGTAAGCGTCTCCAGAGTGCGGATATTCCGCCCCTCCCGCCCTATGATCCGGCCCTTCATTTCCTCGTTGGGAAGACTTACCGAAGCAACGGTAACTTCTCCGGTTACCTCCGTGGCAAGACGCTGGATGGAAGCCAGCAAAATATCCTTGGCCTTCTTCTCCCCGGCGAGGTTTGCTTCGGATTCGATCTTGTTGGTCAGGGCCTGGGCATCGTGTTTGGCTTCGTTTTCAAGGTTTTGAATGATCAGGGTCTTGGCTTCTTCCGTCGTAAGGCCGGAGATCCGCTCCAGCTCCGCCCGGTACCGTTCCTCTTCCTTGTCTAAAGCCACTTCCCGTCGTTCAAAATTTTTCTCTTTTTCTAAAAGAAGCTCCTCGGTTTTCTCAATCTGGCTTATCTTTTTATCGATTTGCTCTTCTTTTTGGACTACACGGCGTTCATAACGCTGTAATTCAGCCCTTCTTTCCCGGGTCTCCTTCTCTTGCTGGTTTCTTTCGCGGATAATTTGATCTTTTGCTTCAAGAAGGATCTCCCTCTTTTTAGCGTCAGCTTCTTTTATCGCATCCTGTTTTATACGTTCGGCGCGTTGCTCCGATGCCGTAAGTTGATATCTGGCGTACAGCCATCTAATAGTCCAGCCCAAGGTTAACCCGGCAAGAGGGAGGATAAAATAAAGTATCCACATGATGTGCCCCTTACCGAAAATAATAAATTGAGGCTATTCCAAAATGTCAGATCTTGGAATAGCTTCCTTAAATTTAAGGAAAAAACGGACTTTAGACCGGTTTTTCCAAGAGTTTGTTTCAAAACCAACCGGGTTTTGGAACAAACTCAATTCATAATATTTTACACCCGAAATACTTAAATTGTCAACGGCTTACCCAAACAAACCGTATCCAGACACAGGAGCAGGAATACCTGCGGCAACATTTTAAAATAAGGCATTTCGGGGGCTCCTGGGCGTATCAGGGTAAACGCCGAAAGCTCCAATTGATGGTTCAAAATATCAATTTTGGGACCCCGGAACAACAGGTATTTCCCCGTCCATGATGTCCCCCCGCCGCCGCAGATCGGCGAGAATCCCGGCATAGGTCTTTTCGTCAAGGCTGTATTTTTTAAGATAGATAAAGTACCCCAAAACAATGATCCCCAGGGGCAAGAGCAGCATGACAATTTTCATCAGGACGATGCCTCCGGGAGAAACGTCCGCCGGGGAGGCCGCCGAGTTAATGCCCGACAGGATCAGGGTGACCCCGACGACGCCGCTGGCAACGGCGCCGCCTGTCTTGTTGATCAGAGGCTGGACGGAAAAGGTGATGCTCTGGCTGCGTTTGCCGAATTTCCACTGGCCGTATTCGATAGTATCCGCCAGAAACATCATCATAAGAAGCTGAATAAAGGCTTCTCCCACGAATATCAGCATCCCCGCGATGGCCAGGGGGATCATGTGCATGGGGGAAAAAAAGAAGAGCATATCCCCGGCGACAACAAGAATGGTAGCGGCGGTGTAGAGTTTCTTCCGGGAAAACCTTTTGCTGAAGAGGGGGAATACCGTCAGGGCGCCGATCTGGGAGAGGCCAAGGACCGCCGCGAAAACGGAATACATGTTTTCGTCGCCGTAGGCGTATTTGAAAAAATAGGCGCCGAAGTTGATGGTGATGGTATAGCCTGTCATAAAAAGCATCATCGCTATGGCCACAAAGAGGAGCTGATCGTTTTTGAAGATGGCCCGGAACAGTCCCCGCAGCGTCGTGGTACTTTCCGTCCGGAACAGGGAACGGTTTTCCCGCACCCCGAAGAGGGTGATAAGGAGAAAGAGAACCATAATCGCGGCGATGATCGCGGCGTAGAGGGTCCAGGCGGGCCTGACGCCGATTGCCTGTCCGATGACGCCGGTAAGGGGCAGGGTAATCACCACCGCGGAGAAGGCGCCGGCGTCGGCGCAGATCCGGGAAAAGGCGCCTATCCGTTCCCGTTCCTTCGGATCCAGCGACAGGGAAGGCAGCATCGACCAATAGGCGGTATCGTTGGCGCCGTAGAAAATATCCCACATGATGTAGAACAGGGCAAAGACGATAACATAGGAGGCGCCGCTCAGCCCCAGGTCGGTAAAAAGGAGGATCATCGAAACGCTGCCCACAAGGGCGCCGATGAGGATCCAGGGTTTGAATTTTCCCCAGCGGGTTCTGGTATTGTCCACGAGAAGCCCCATAAGGGGATCGTTGAGGGCATCGAAGATCCGCAGAACCGTAAACACTCCGGTTACCCACCACATAAGGGAATCGGGCAGATCCAGCACCTCGGTGAGGTAGACCAGAAGAAACATGCTGACCATGACGTAGAGCATATCCCGTCCGATGGTACCGACTCCGAAACAATACTTGTTGCGCCGCAGGACCCCTTTGTCAGATACGGCTTTCCCTGCCCCTTCCATGTTATTTATCCCCATACCGGTATTGCTGTGCCGCCGCGTACCGCAGATACAGTTCCTCCGGTACGCCCCTGTTCCCGATTATCTCCGAATACATTTTACCGCTTTCCTTTACAGTCCGCCGTTGGGTTTCATAATCGACCTCCACAATGCCGAACCGGGCGGATTCCCCTTCAAGCCATTCAAAGTTATCACAAAAGCACCAGTGATAATACCGTTTTACAGGCAGGGAACTCCCGGCGATCTCCGCCAGATGCTCCAGAATATACCGGGCCCGGAAGGCGTCGCTGTTGTCGCAGGTTCCGTTTTCGGTAATGTAGATCGGCGCGGGACATATCCGGTACATCCCTTCGGCGCACTTGATGAGTCCCTCCGGGCAGATCTCCCAGCCGAGGTCATTCACCGGAGCGCCCGGGGCCGTACCGTCGGCCAGTCCCCTGACGGTGGAACGGGTGTAATAGTTGACGGCAAGAAAATCGCAGTAGTTTCCCCGGGGAAAACCACGGGGAGCAATGCCGGGAATGCCG
>JAITLC010000109.1 GCA_031278095.1 Treponema sp. | reverse complement strand
CTTTCCATTCCCCGCCCGTGGCTCGAGATGATCCGGAACAGGGCTTCCGTATACGGGAAGAAGATTCTGCTGGCGATGGAAGAACATGACGCCCCTAATCCTGAACCGGCGCCCGATCTAACCTGGCGGGAAAAGGCGGTACTCAGGGCCCTTTCCCGGGGGTGGAACCGGGAAAAGATCGCCGAGTATTTGGCTACGTCCGTTAATACCGTGAAGGCGGAGATTAGCAGCGCCTACACGAAACTGGGCGCCCTCAACCGGGCCGACGCGGTACGAATCGCCGCAAAATTGAGAATTTTTTAGCCGTTTGGGTGTATCGCGTTCATTTAAGCCTCCTTAAAGTTAGAGTGAAGGAGGCCCTTCCTTATGAGTATTATTAGCCGCAGGGAAATAGAACCTCTGCTTCTAAAAGCCCGTGAAGTGCTGAAATTTTACGAGACAGCTACGGAAACAGCCGTTGCGGTACTGGATTCTGCCGGACATCCGGTTGACGAAACCTATTCCTTGGGGATATTTCGGTTTTGCGTATTCTGCAAAAAATACCGTTCGGCTTTGGAAAATCCGGCTGGTGAAAATGAACATCCCTGCACACAGATGTACATTAACGGTATCAGGGAAGCCCGGCAATCCGGAGGTATTTATATTTACCTCTGCAATATGGGTTTTTTATTCTGGACGAGCCCCCTCATTACCGCAGGCCATCTGGCGGGCGCCCTGATTGCCGGGGGAGTGCTGGGGATCGACAGGGAGCAGGCGGCGGCCCGGATTAAAGATTCGGGCAGGGCGGAATTAACCGGGGAAGAAAAGGAGTTTCTTCTAAACGCCAAAGAGAAAAAAATTGACGAAATAAAATCTCTGGCGCAAACGCTGCTCCTCTGCGCCGAACATATTTCCCACAATACCGAGGATTACCGGGAAACGTTGAAACGGCTTGGCGAGCAGGAAGAATCTTTTTCGTCCCAGATCCGCCTGTTCCGCAGTAATAACGATATTCCGCCGCCTTCCTATGCCTTGGACAGGGAACGGACATTTCTGGCGGCCCTGCGCCGGGGTGACAACGACGCGGGGAGAAAAATTCTGGGTGAACTTCTGGAAAACATCCTCATCGCGAGTCATCACAACTTCGAGTCCATGAAACTGCGGGCCATAGAACTGGTGGTGATCCTTTCCCGCGAGGCGATTACCCCTGATAAGTCAGAGGATAACATCGTCCTGGAAACCAACAACCGCTACATCAAGCGTATCCAGGAGGCCAAGAACGCCGAAGAGCTGACAGATATTCTGTACCTCATTGTGGATCGTATGGCGGGGCGTATCTTTTCGTTTCAGGGAATACGCCACGCTTCGGCGCTTAGAAAGGCGGAACGCTTCATCTGGGAAAACTACACCCGGAAGATATGCCTCAAAGAAATCGCCGAAGCATCGGGTCTGTCGGCTCCGTATTTCAGCAGTATTTTCAAGGAAGAAATGGGAGAGAATCTATCGACCTATCTTAACCGTCTCCGTGTAGAACGCGCGGCAACCATGCTCATTGAATCGGATATGTCCCTTAACAAAATAGCCGAGGTATGCGGGTTTGAGGATCAGAGCTGGTTCTCAAAGATATTCAAAAGCTATACCGGAAAAAGTCCGGGAAAATACCGGGAACAGGGTGAAGGGGCTTTCTTTATCGCAAGGGAAAGCTCCGAAAATAAAGAAATAGGCTGACAAAAATCATGAATGAGATAATTGTTCAACAGGAAGAAATCGAGAAAAAACCTGAAGAAAGAAAAAAAATGTCCGAAAAACAGCAAAAGCGAAGCGCATCTTTTTTGCTCAACGCCTGGAAAGTAATGACTTCCTACGCAAAGGCGACAGAATCCATGATATGCGTCGTGGATCAGAATCTGTTCCCCCTTCCGGAAATTTTCGACGAAATTACCGGAGAAAAGAACACCTGCCTTTTCTGCATGAAGTACAAAAACCGTTACATCGCGCCGGATTGGCAGGACGAGATGCCCCCCTGCCTGGGACATCCCCGCAGGGTGGAGGACCTGACCGCGAATCCCTGCAATATGATGCACACCAACGCGATTAAAAGGGCCTATCATTTCGGGGGGTCCTATATTTACATGTGCGATCTGGGCTTTATATTCTGGACCAGCCCGATCTTTAAAAGCGGCCGCTTCTCCGGCGCCCTCCTGGGGTCGGGTTTTCTGGGAATTGATCCCCAGGAAACCCTGGAAACGATGCAGATCATGAGCGGCGGAGCCGTTTCCGAAGAACATATCCGGAAACACCTTTCCGCGTTTTCCCATTGCGAATCAGCCAGGGCCAAAGCCCTGGCTGAACTGTTGCTCATCTGCGCCGAATCGCTGTCCGAAGGGCCGGAAGACTACCACAAAACGCTGAGGCGCCGCGCGGAACAGCAGGCCATCATCTCGGAGCAGATATCCCTGCTCAAGGATCAGTACCCGGAAGGCTCGCCGGTTCCGGGTTACCCCCTGGACAAGGAACGAATGCTTCTCGCGGCGCTGCGCCGGGGAGATCATGAACAGGGCAGAAAAATTCTCAACGAACTCCTGGGGATACTTTTCTTTTCAAACCCCGACCATTTCACCTATATCCGCTTTCGGGCCATAGAACTGGTGGTACTTCTGTCCCGAACCGTAATTTCTCCGGGGAACACTAAACCCGCCATTCTGGAAAGCAATAACCACTACCTCAACCGGATTGGGGATGTGGAAAACATCGAAGAACTTACCGATGTACTCCACTCGATAGTGGAAGACATGGCCGGGCAGATATTTTCTTTTCAGGGAACACGGCACGCATCGGCATTGCGAAAAGCCGAACGTTATATATATGAAAACTACACCCGCAAGATCAGTCTTAAAGAAATAGCGGATGCTTCGGGCCTTTCGGCGCCCTACTTTAGCAATATTTTCAAGGAGGAGATGGGAGAGAATTTGACGAATTATCTGAACCGGCTCCGGGTAGAGAAGGCCGGACGCCTTCTTACCGAAACGGAAATGAGTTTAAGCGAGATAGCCGGTGTATGCGGTTTTGAAAACCAGAGCTGGTTTTCAAAAATATTCAAGAGTTTTGCCGGGATCAGTCCCGGCAAATACCGTGGACAGGGAGGCGGTATGGTTCAGGAAATCTCACGGGATAATTTTTCTGAAGATTACCGTACCGTCGTCAAGACCGAGTAAAGGTGAAAAAGGAGAACAGAATTATTATGGTTAGTATGGATGAACTTTCGATGCATTTGCGGTACGGCAGGGCGCGTGAAACATCGGCGCTGGTTAATCAGGCAATAGCGGAAAACTACCCCGCGGAAACCATCATTAAGCAGGGATTTATCACCGGACTGGATGTCCTGGAGAAACAGTGCGGGCGGAATGAGGTTCAGATGCCGGAAATAAGCCTGGCGCTGCGGGCCCTCTACCGGGGAATTGGACAGATTAGGCAGGTACTTGAAGTGACTCCGAAAAATCCCGCCGGTACCGTGGTAATCGGTACGATAGAAGGCGACACAGAAGAAACATTAAAAAACATCATCGCTATCTTAATGGAGGGCTCCGGCCTTGAAGTTGTCGATCTTGGCACCTGCGTTAGTGTAAACAGTTTTATCAGGGCGAGCAAGGAAAGAGAAGCCGGCGCCATTGTATGTCTGGCCGATCTGGTCACCACCATGCAGGGCATGAAAACCCTTATTCAGGCGCTTACCGCCGCGGGGCTCAGGGAAAAGATAAAGATCATCCTTGCCGGAAGACCGGTAACCGAACATTACTGCCGGCTCATCGGCGCGGATCACTACGCCCCCGACGC
>JAITLC010000080.1 GCA_031278095.1 Treponema sp. | reverse complement strand
ACAGCAAAATTGCAAAAACCAGGGCCCCGGAGAGCAGTGCGGCCAGTTTCAGAACCGTATCGCCCATGTATTCCGGTTTTTTTGCCAGGACAAGTTCACCCGCTTCGGTCTTGGTCTTTTTCAGGCCCCCCAAACCGACGATGCGGAGGTAGACTTCACCGGGTTTCCCATAACCCAGGCCGTGGGCATATACTCCCAGGGTATCCTTGTCGTAGAGAAGACTGTCGGTAGCATTTTTCAGGTCGCCGTTGATACGCTTGAGCTGTTCCATGTTTTTTTCCTGACGGTATTTTTCATTTTCAAGCTGCCTGAATGAAGAAAATCCCATCGCCCCGGCCAGAAGAGAAGATAACGTATAAACAGCAATTGCCGTCCATGGAACGATGAGGTATTTGCAGGCTCTCATTAGATCAATTTACGGATGCTTCCGGCCTATACTTAAGGAAACAAAGCCGGGAGGCCCTCCTCATCCCGGACTATCCCTTCAGGTTTACCTAATTGACAACTGGAAAAACCATGGCTACCATAATCTGAAGGGGTTTTTGCCCGTTTTTCGGTAAAAAGGCTACAAAAAAGTGCCTAAATAGCCGATATTTTACAGTATATGTCGTTCAAATAGTGGGAGCTGTCAATGGCAAAAGATAGAAAGCTTTCCGGTAACCTTGGCGGTGAAAAAAACGCCGCTTCACATCCTTCAATATATTCGGATCGTGGTACGATCGGATCCGCTGATGAACTGGATGAGTACGGTGTATGGGTAAAGAGTGAACCTCAGGATCTTTCCTCGGCTAATCAGGAAAATTCTCACCAGGAAACTGTAGATTCAGGTGATTTTGATCTGGATCTTCCCGGTGAAGATCTCTCCCTGCCCGAAGACGATTTTGCCATAGATACAGAGGCAGTCTCCGAAGAGGAATCTTTGTTGCCTGATTCCGGGGACGGCATAGACTTCCCGAGCCTGGACATTCCTATAGAGGACGCCGAAGAAGATATATCTTTGGAAGAGCCTTCTGTTGAAGAAGAAGATGTACTCAAGCCTGAACTGGTGGATCTTGGAACCTTAACCGGGCCGGCGGGCGAAGATGCGAATGAAAGCAGCTTTACCTTTACAGGGGAAAGTTCCGAAGCGGATGAAGGATTCTCCGAAGTGCCGGTAACCGACTTTCTTGAAGATGTTCCTGAAGTCCTCGAAGAATCTTCCGCCGATATGGATACCGGTTTATTCGTAGAAACAGAAATCGGAGAAAAGTCACAGACAAGGCATACGGAGGCTGAAACGGATCTTTCCACCAGGCTTTTAATGAAGATAGCCGAAGAGCTTTCGTCTATTCATGCAGAACTTTCAACCCTGAAAAAGGAATTTACCGCTCTCAAGTCCGGTGTTCCTGCCGGGGAAGAACAGAGCGGTTTCTTTGATGAAGAAGAAGATGAAAAGATCGCTCTTACCGGAGACGAACTTGATAACATCCTCAATACTGCGGACTTTACCGAAGAATCCGGTGAGGATGCAACCGAAGCTTTGGATACCGGGGATCTGACTGCAGGGCCGGATGGAGAACCGTCGGAGGAAGAAGATTTCTCTCTTTCCGAAGGGGAAGATATTCTCAATGAAAACCCGGAACCCGTAGAGGCCGGGACGGAAAACGCCGGTTCCGGCGATCTTGATATAAACCCGGATGAGGGAAGCGGTGAACCCCTTGATATTGACGTAAATCTCGATCTTTCGGATTCCGATCTGGATGAACTGAACGGTGAAAGCAAGATAGAAGCGGAGAGCGAACCTTTCAGATTTGATGAAGAAGACGAGCCTCTCACCATCGACGATCTTGAGGAAAAGGATGCGGAGGAACTCAAGCGGCTTCGCGAAGAAGGGGCTCTGCCCATAACCAGCGCACCCGAGGATACCAGTTATCTGGAAGAGGATCCTCTGGGAACAACGGAAATCGCGGAAGCCGGCGGCTTCGAGGAAATTTCCCTTGATCTGAGTGATGCTGTAATTGATGAACCGGATCTTTCCGGAGAGATTACGGAAAATCCCGTGGAGGAGCCTTCTCTTGACAGTATCAGTATTGATGTTGATTCCACAGATTTTTCCGTTGAGGAAAGCAGTGAAGGCGTCGCAATTGATGAAAGCGTTCCCGGCGGCGAAAACCTCAATAATGAAGAAAGTATTACTGCAGAGGGCTTTGACGAAGAAAGTTTCGCCGAAGGCAGTTCTGAAGAAATTACCATAGATTTGGACGAAGATCAGGTCAGTGCCGAAGAAGGCGAGGAGGATCTTTCCCGGAGCATTCCCGAAGGTTTTGTTGTTGAAGCCGATGAGAGTTATATTCCCTTCGATTCATCCCCGGATACAGAAACGGAAGAAGAAAGCATAGAAGTAAGCGCCGATGATTTCAGGACGGATGACAGCGAAGTTGCAAGTGATGGGTTTGCCGTTGAAAACGGCGGTGATGATACCATCGGCGATGAGATCGCTTTTGATACGGAAACCGATAATCTGAATCCGGACGAAGAGATGGGTTTCGGGGAAGAGGCAGGATCCGAAACGGAAGCAGGGGATGCTGAAACCGAAGAAAAAGTTCCCGGCGGCATCAAGGAGGAACTCAAAACCGTTCTTTCCTACATGGATCAGCTCCTCGAATCCCTGCCGGAAGAAAAAATAGAAGAATTCGCCCGGTCTGAATATTTTGATACCTACAAAAAACTTTTCAAGGAATTGGGGTTGGTTTAATGGGGCTTTTAAGTAAAGCCGCTACAAAAAGCAGTTACCCCGGTACTATTGACAATATGGGGGAAGCTCTGAAAAACCGCATCCTCCGCATTCCCCGTAGTAATTCTACTGCCGATACGGCATTGAGCCTTCTCAAAGCCTATGGGCCTTTTCAGGCAGGATTCTGTTTTATGCTCTTTGCAGGAGAGTATGTCTGTTATGCTTCAAGCGGCGCAGGAAAGGGGAAATTACGTTTCCCCCTCCAGAGGATCCCTGAAAACACGGGCCATTACCGGCGTCTTGAAGGTAACCTGAACGGTTCTGTTCCGGAAGGCGCCCGGGTCTGGTTTTTCCCTCTTGACAGAAAGAATCCCTGTCAGAATTTATTTCTCTGTATTGAAGAAGGCGGACTCAATCCCGAAAGCCTCATGCTCCTACTCAAAGAACTCGGGGAAGTGCTGACTCCCCGGCAGAAAGCTTCCCTCAGAAAGAAAAGCGGGCTTCTGGAGCGGGGAATGAAAAAGCGTTCCCCGATCTCAGGAGAGGAGGAAAGCGGCGGCCTTGAAACCATCATTCGCCGTTCCATGGAAGGGGAAAACGGAGTGGGAGGCATTATACTGAAAGACAGGAAAGACACAAAAGATTTTCCTGCTGCGGTTTCCAGGGCGGTTTCTTCGCTGGGGAACGTGTTTCCCCTCCCTGATTCCACCTGTCTCATCCTTGTTCCCGCAACCATGGATCAGGAATTGCTGGCCCACCGGCTCTCAAAAAGCCTGGACGCAAAAATAGCGCTTCGTTTTGAAGCAGACAGTGCCGACAAGGTTTTGGAGATCCTTAAATCTTTCGGCTAAGATGAGGCTGCCCGCTTCCATTCATTCCCGCTACAATCCACGGCAGGAAGCCGAACGCTATATCAATTCCCTTAATCTGCCTGAAGACATAGAATACTTTTTATTGATAGAACCGGGAGAAGGTTATCTGGCAGAAGTTCTGCAAAATAAATTTCCGCATGCAAAAATACTCATCCTTCATGCCGGAAAAGGCTGGCCCTTCCGGCCGGGACTGCCCGCATGGGAACCGGATTCAAACTTGAGGATACAGGATTTTCTTGAAAGGGAGATTCCGGACACGGAAGCCGGAAAACTCAAAATTGTTGAATGGCGGCCGGCCTTTTCGTTCTACGGGGAAACGTACAGGGAAGTTCTTGCAGAAACGGTGGAATTTATCAAAAGGATAGATGCCAACACAAAAACTCTCAGGGGCTTTGGAAAAAGATGGTTTAAAAATTTTTTTAAGAATCTTCGCCTTCCTGAACAACTGGTATTCTACCGGGAAATTCCCTGCCCCGTACTGGTAACCGCACCGGGGCCGGGCCTTGAAGGTTCTCTTGGAGTCATAAAAAAAATCAAAAAAGAGGGAACGGTATTTATCATTGCGGTCTCCTCCTCCGTCCAGGCCCTGCTCTGCGCAGGAATTGTACCGGATCTGGTAATCAGTACCGACGGCGGCGGCTGGGCGCTCCTTCATCTCTACGAGGCTCTCAGGTTCATTCAAAGCCCTTCCTACGGCCTTGCGGCAAGCCTTTCCGCCGCCCTCCCCTCCCAGTGTTCCGCCTGTCCGCAGATTCTTATTGCCGACGGAAGCCGCTGGCAGCGTCATATTCTGGAGAAGCTTGGCCTGCCCCATATCAGTTTTCCCCAGAGGGGAACGGTAAGCGCCTCCGCACTGGACCTGGCTTTTTTTCTGAAAAAAGAAAAAGTGTACACGGCGGGTATCGATCTGAAAAATTCCGGCATCAAGACCCATGCCCGGCCCTACAGTTTTGAGCGGCTCATGCGGGAACAGGCTTCCCGCATGAGAAGCGAATATTCACTTGCTTTTGAACGCTCTTATGCGCTGGAGTGCGGCGGAAGCCACAATATCTACGCCTCATGGTTCAGCCGTCATTCCTGGCCGGAAAAGGTTCTCCCCCTGGGGAGAGGCAGCGCCTTTGGTTCGGACGAAGGGGATAATAATCTGAAAAACCTTGAAAAAGAGGCCGCCGCTTCAGGGCCGCCTAAAACGAAATACTTTAACATAAAGGGGACAGGGGAAAAACGGCGGGAAAAAGCAAAAGCTTTCCTGCTGGATGCCCTGCGGGACAAAAAAAAGGGAATTGAAATTCAAGGGGAATTGGGAAGCCTCCTGCAGTTGAATTCCTGCGGAGAGATCTGCGCCGCGGTAGAAACACTGATCCGTACAGGGGAGAATGTTCGTGGATAAACATTTTTTCTTTGAACGGAATCTTCTGGCCCTTTCGGCAGGCCATGAACGGCTCTGCTCACGGCTTTCCCTCGCGGAAACCACATTAAACCGCTATAGGTTTCTGGAGTCCAGGGGCGGAGACATGGTTCCCGCCATAGTTAATCCCAACGGAGGCGCACATCCACTGCACTCCGTGGTGGATCCCCGGCGGGAAGCTCAGCGGCTTCTATCCAGCACCATGAATGGAGCAGGCTTCCTCGTCTTCCTGGGTTTCGGCGGGGGCTACTATGTTGAAGCCGCGCTTGCGCTTCCCCATGTCAGGGGAGTAATGGTGATCGATTATGACATTAACGGTTTTGCAGAACTTCTCTGTTCAGCAGATCATGCCCGTGTTCTGGAAGACCGGCGGCTGAGGATCCTCATCGACCCTTCACCCGGAGAAATTGAAGGGTGTATCCTGGAAAGATACCAGCCTTCCCTGGACGGAGCGATCCGTTCCCTGCCGCTCAGGATCCGGACGGATATGGAAAGCGGCCGCTTTGAAGAGGCGGGAACGGCAATCCAAAATGCCGCGACCCGGCTTTCCGCAGACTATTCGGTGCAGGCATGGTTCGGTACACGCTGGTTTTCCAATATCATCCGCAATCTCAAGGCCGCCGAAGAGACAAGACGGCCCTTTCCCCCGATTCGGGAAGTTGCAATCTGCGCTGCAGGCCCCTCGCTGGACATTCAGCTTGAAGGACTCAGGAAGAAACTCAACGGACTCTTTCTCCTTGCAAGCGACACAAGCCTCCCCGCGCTCCTGGCCGCAGACATTGAACCCGACGCCGTTATCTCAATAGACTGCCAGCATATCAGCTACAAGCACTTTCTGGGCGGAATTCCCCCGCATATTCCCCTGTTTCTTGACCTTGCAAGCCCTCCCCTGCTGGCAGGTATGGTTTCAAGGCCCATATTCTTTTCCGGCGGTCATCCCCTGGCAAACTATATATCTGGATACTGGAGGGCTATCCCTGTTGTGGATAGTTCCGGAGGGAACGTTACCTATGCGGCCGTCTCCCTGGCAGAGACCCTGGGCGCTTCCTGGATAGAGATCTACGGCGCGGACTATTCCTACCCTCTGGGAAAAAGCTACGCAAAAGGAACCTGGCTCTTTCCCTATTTTGAAAACCTTCAAAATCGTTTCTTTTCTATGGAAGCCCAGTTCTCTTCCCTTCTTTACCGGAGTCCGGATTTACACAAAAAGACACGGGAAGACGGCATCTGGTACTATGAAACCCGCACCCTGAACCGTTACCGGGAAGAACTGGAACTAAAGGCCGCAAAAATGGAGGCCCGGTACAGCACGGCAGAGGGACTGGGAGCCCCCGTTAGACTGCCGCGGGGGGGAAAAGCCCGCCACGGTAATCCTGCGATCTTCTCCGCGGGGCCCGCCGCGATGAAAGCCCGTGATTTCCTTGTCTCCTACCGGGAAAAGATAGCCCGGCTTCCCGAATTAACCCGGGAGATGACCGCAGAGGAAGAACTGATACTGAAAACCCTGCTCCCCCAGGCCGCCGCCCTCAAACGGAGGGAGGCGCTGAACAGCGGCGGGGAGGTACTGGAAGCGGTAAAGGGATACTGCATGGAGGAAATTGAGAAGGTGCTTGATGCGATGTATGAACAAAAAAACCTTAGCTAAAACAAAATGCCCCGTAACCAACAAAGGAATCGGGAATTTCATCCGCGGACATGGCTGCGCTTGTACCGTAGGCAAGGAGTTCCGCTTTGGGGGTCTTTGAGCCGGTGCAAAGGGAAGCAAAACCCATAGCGCCGAGGACCGCGCCGGCTGAACAGGCGGATCGGTCTTCTTCCGCCCGGCGGAGTGTCTCTTCAGGGTTTCCGGCAAGAACTGCGTCGATAAAGGCTCTGTCGTTTTCCTTTTCCACCCATTCCAGGGCCTTTCTGCCGTAACCGCGGGGAGAAAAACTGTAATTTGGGCCGTAGTGGGTAAGATCCGTGGAACCCAAAAGCACGATTTTGCGCTCAAGTGAACGGGCTATCCGGGCGATGGTCTTTCCGGTTTCAAAGGATGAAAATTCTGCGGGGAGCCGTACCCAGAGGAGGCGGGCCTCCGGGAAAAAATAGCGTACCATGGGAAGGAGCACTTCTACGGTATTGTCCTGGTAGCGGTCTTCCCGGCCCTTCAATTCTCCGTATAATGTATCCCGCAATTCGGCGTCTATGGGAATATTTCCCAGGGGGGTGGCAACCTGATCCTCCAGGGCAAAGAGCGGAGGCATACCGGCAGGGAGATGACCTCCGGCAACGATTACCGTGGAGGCGTCCCGTTCCAGGGCGGCGACTGCCTGAGCGGCAAATCCACCCGAATAGTACCAGCCTGCATGAGGAGCAACTACGGCAAGGGCTTTTCCGTTTGAGGAGGAACTAAAAGGAGCCAGGAAACGGGAAACTGCCTCTCCTTCCCGGGGATACCAGCCTGAAGGCAGGCAGGATCTTCGAATATCCATCATGTTATTCTAGCATAGATAAAAAAAAACGTATATAATCCTCTTATGAGGCAAATCAATACCCCCAAAAATCTGATCACTACCTTTATGGCGGTCTTGTGTATCATTGTATACTTTGCCGCTCTTATATATGGCGCTGTTCGTATCGCCGGCAATTTTCAGGATCGCCGGAATCTGATGGAGAACGAATTCAGGGATCTGGAGGATCTGGCCTCCGCCGCCGGGGCGCTGGGTTTCATGGATGAGCCCTTCATTCAAACCATCGAAGACGCCATGCTTAGTTCAAAAACCATGGAAGGACTCATCATTTCCGGCCCCAATGGGGAATATGCCTTCGAACGCCGCCAGGGAACGGTGATAAACTGGGTGAATGATTCGCCGCGCTTCAAAAGCAGTTTTGCCCTGAAAACAAGCGATTTACGACCCCTGCGGATCGAAGGCCAGCGGAATGTAAATATTCAGGCGCTCTTTGGACTCATCGATTATGACTTCCTCCTTTCCTCCATGAAACAGACTCTTCTGGTAGTACTGGGCAGTCTTGTGCTGGCCTTCCTTACCCTGCTCTTTAGCTCCCTTTCGGGGGACTCTGCGGCTCCTGCCGTTCAGAAACAGGATGAAATGGATACACCGGAGTCCCGGCGGGGAGGCGGCGCGGAAACAGACAGTCTTATAGACTTTGAATCCCTGGTAGGCACGGAGACAAAGCCCGGAACTGAAAAGGCCGGAGTAAAGGCTCCGCCGCCCGAAGAAACGGAAGAAGAGCCGGCGGATCAAGCTGCCGAAGAATCCTTTGAGGAAGGGCCCGAAGAAAAAACACCGCAGGGGCTTTACTCACCCCGGGGTATAGGCTGGGAGGAATATACAAGGGATCGGCTTGCCGCGGAACTGCACCGCTGCGCTTCCTTTGAACAGGATCTGGTGTACATCATGATGGAATTCCAGAATGCCGATTCCCTGGATGAAGATTTTTTCAGGCAGTTTGCCGGGGTAGCCGTGGAATTCTATAATTTGCGGGATCTGATCTTTGAACTGGGAGAATGGGGCATCTCGATCATCTATCCGAATATCGATCTGGATCAGGGTTTTGTAAAGTCTGAAGAATTCCATAATCGCGTACTTACCCGTTTTGCCGGGACCTTCCAGTCGAAGAACGATCTCTGCATAGGCATTTCATCCCGTGCGGGCAGGCTCATTGACGCCGAAAGGCTGATCTTTGAATCCCGGGAAGCCATGCAGCGGGCAATGGCCGATCCCGTTGCCTACATCGTAGCCTTCAAGAGCGACCTGGAAAAATACCGCAACTTTATTGCGTCTCAAAGTAAGCAGCTTCCCTGAATATCCGGCTCACGGCCCAGTCTGCAAGTGTATAAACCTCATTCGAACCGCTTAACGTAACATTCCGTTTGCCGGAAGCATCCTGGGGGGAAAAGGCAATGGCAAGAACACTGCCGTTTCCCAGTTCCAGAGAGACACGGCCTGAATCGTAAGGCCCGGCGTGCCCCGTTGCAAAATTTTCTCCTTCCGTATTAAGGATACCCTGCAGCCAGGATTCCACCTTTGTCCGCTCAATCGCAGTATCGGTACCACTCATGTTCCAGTTGTTTCCGTCTCGTGTAAAAACCAAGACTAAGGAAGCCGGTTGGATACTGCCTTCGGTTTCATCCGCTGTAACAGGGGGAAATTCCAGCGTTACGCGCTGTACATCCGCAGGGCGGGGGCCCCCTTTTTCCGCGGCAGGAAAGAGACGCAGGTTGTACCATGAAGTCAGGGAACCTGAAAGATAGGAACTGAAACCGTCCTCTCCGGAACGGACTGCATCTTCCCCTGCCTTACGAAGGTAGATTTCCCGGCCTGTAGCATCCGTACCGCCGGCCAGAAGATCCAGCAGGGGAAGTCCCGCTCCTGCCGTAAGTATTATCCGTTTAGCCTCCGCTTCACTCACTCCAAGACGGGCATGGGAAGACGGAGAGGAAGAACGCAGCGGCCAGTCCTGTTTCCGTGTAAAAAGGGCAAGAAAATCCTCCACCCGTTCCTGTTTGGCCGGGTAATCGCGGCCTTCGTTGTTTACATACCAGAGATTGTTCCGCCTGAAGAGAGATACCTCTTCCGCCGTGCCCCGTATCTCTATACCGTCGATACGATCTTCTGAACGGGGATCGATCCAGGAAAAAGAAGAAGAACGGGAAGATACCCAGCCGGAATTGATCAGGGTGACAAGAATATTGGCGAGCAGAAGAATTCCCGCCAGGGACAAAAGTATGATAAATTTCCGTTTATACACCATGTTATGCTCCTGTGATCCCGTTTGAGAAAGCCCTCTTCTTCCTCCGCCATGCAAGGAAGAAACCCAGGGCCAACAGGCCCGCCGGTACAAGCACTACGTTGAGTATCTGGGCAAAACGCATGACGGCTTTTCTGCGCTGCGGGTCGGCAATGCGGTCAAGCCGGCCCGAACCCGCTTCCCGGTTTCTGATACCGATTATCTCATCGTCACTGGAGAGCCAGTCCAGAGCCTGGATAAAGAATTCAAGGTTCCTCTCTCCCCTGGTAAACTGGAGCATACCGGTGAGAAAATCGGTATCTCCCACTACAATGATCCGGGACGAGAGTCCCTGCAGGGGCATTGCGGGAAGTTCTTCTTCGGAACCCTCCCTCTGCGGCTTGTCCTTTCCCCGGAAATAGGAGGGGAATACGCCGCTTAATGATACTGCCAGAACTTCCCGGCCCCGGGTAGCTTCCGCCTCGTTTTCAAACAGGAAAGCCATGTCCGGATTGGTAACAAAACTGTTGGTCATGAGCCAGGCCTCGGGAGTACTGGTAAAAAGCTCCTCGGAACCGATCCCCGCAGGGGCATTTACCGTAATGGGGCTGGGCCAGAAAAGGTCTACACCGGAAAAACGGGCCGTTACCGGATTTTTGGGATTGCCGTTTTGGGGAAGCACCCCGATCCAGTGGGGATAACGGACGATCCTGTACTGCGTTACGCCGTTTGCCTGGCGACTCTGGTACTGGAGCGTCAGGGCCGCCGTGTCCAGAACAAGCCTGTTTGTAACTTCCGCGCCGTAAAAGGCAAGCATACTCAGTAAACCCTTATCATTCATGCTCCGGGCCTCAAGGCTGCCGCTCTGAGTATCTACAAACACAGCCTCCATCGCAAAAAAGATCTTGCCTCCTCCCTGAATATAACGGTCAATTCGGTAAAGGGCCCAGTCGTCAAAGTCTTCGACGCCGCCGAGAACCACGAGACTGGGAAGGTTTGCGGGAATCTCTTCCCCGGGGACGAGAAGCCGTGTGCGGTAGCCTGCCTGGAGCAGGGCCTGGCTCAGATAGCCGTAGTCCTGATTCCACTGACGGTAACTGTCTCCTACAATGATCCCCGTCTGCCGCTCGACACCGCTGACAAGGGAGCGGATACGGGAAGTAAGATCGTACTCAAGGGTTTCAAGGGAAAACACAACCGGCAGTATCTCTGCCTGATCCAGATACTCAATGACAATGCCTGTGTAAACCGTAGCAATGCTGGTTTCACCCTGATCCACCGTCTGGATCTGCTGGGGGAGAATTCCCATCTGCTCAATTTCTTCAACCAGATTCGCTTTGACAGGATCACGCAGAACAATGCGTATCTTGCCCCGCGAATAGGCCGCATATTCCCTCAGAAGATCCTCTATCTCTCCGGGCAGGGGATGGATCGATGCAAGTTTCCCGGAAATATAGTAGGTAATCCGCACCTCGTCGGGGATCTCCTCATAAAGTCTGCGGGAAATCTCAGAAATGGTGTAGGCCTTGTTTTTGGAAAAATCCAACCTGAACCAGAGCCTGTTTGAAAGCATGAGGGCCAGGATAACAATCACGATGGACAGAATAGTAATACTGTTGACTTGCCGTTTTGTCATGAAACTTCGCTTCCTGTTCGGTTTAATCGGAGTCTGTCCGTAATGTAGACACATTATGGACAGACAACCTTAAAAACGCATTTTGCGTACCGTTCTGGTACAAAAAGATGCGCACATACAAGGTCTGTCCGCAAAGTACCCGGCTTTGTGGACAGACACTAATTATGCGGTCAGTTGACCGCACGAAAATAAGGGCTATCATGTTCCCCTCCTCAACGCCACTTCCGGTAGATAAGCACCCTGGTATTCAGAAAGAGGAACAGGATGGCGGTAATGATGAAGAAAGCCAGATCCCGCGTATCAACAAGACCCCGGGAAAAACTTTCAAAATGAAAGGAGAGGGACAGCCAGTTAAGCGCCGCGGCAAGACCCGGAGGGAGGTTAAAAACAAGCGTTACACGGTTAATCAACATGACTGCCAACAGTATCACTGCGCTTCCCAGAAAGGCGCCGGCCTGATTCCTGGAAAGGCTCGAAAGAAAAAGCCCGAGACTTATGGCGGAACATCCCAGAAGCAGGGCCCCCAGGTACTCGCAGAGGATCACTCCCCCGTCAAAAGTTCCCAGGCTCATAAGACTCAGGGGAAGGGGGATGCTGAGGATGAGGATAAAGACAAGCACTCCGAAGGCTGCAAGAAATTTACCCAGTACAAGATCCCATTCCGAAAAGGGCATGGTAAGGAGAAGTTCTATGCTGCCTGTCCGCCGTTCTTCGGCCCAGCTCTTCATGGTAATGGAGGGTATCACCAGAATAAATACCAGGGGAAAGGCGGCAAACCAGGAGCGGAGGGATGCGGTATCCATGGTAAAAAAATGCTGGAAATAGAAAAGCCATATCGAACAGAAGAGCAGGAAGAATATGCCTATACCGTAGGTAACAGGGTAATTGCTGAAAGAGTAAAGCTCCTTTTTTGCCAGAGCCAGAACAGGCAGATTCTCCGTTGCGGACAAAAAAAACTTTTTCATCGTCCGGCTCCTTCAGGGGGAGACGCTTCATTCCTGGAACCCGGCTCGTGGGTGAGTTCAACAAAGATGTCTTCCAGGCTGAGTTTTTTACGGCTCATGCCGAGGATCTTGAAAGAACTATCAATGGCCCAGTCGAAGATCCTCTCCCCGTTTTCCGCAGCGGATGCGGAAACAAAGAAGACCGCCTTAATCAGTCCATTGTCCAGAATCTCCGTTTTCTGATTCTGCAGACCTCCTTCGATAAGGTTGGCGAGCCTTGCCAACGCGCTGCGGACGGCGTGAATTTCGGCGCCCTTCAAAATGAGTTCCCAGGTATCCCCGCCCTTCATGGCTCCGGCAATTTCCTCGGGCCTCCCCTGTGCGGCAATGCGGCCGCTGTTGAGAATCAGCACCTGAGAGCAGATCGCCTCCACCTCCTGGAGAATGTGGGTGGACAGGATCACGGTCTTACGCTTCCCCAGTTCCCGGATTAAGGAACGGATTTCGATGATCTGGTTGGGATCGAGGCCGGTGGTGGGTTCATCCAGAATGAGTATGGCAGGATCGTGAACGATGGCCTGGGCGAGACCTGTCCGCTGCTTGTAGCCCTTGGAGAGCTGCTCTATGAGCCGGGAACGCATATCCTTTAACCCACAGGCTTCAAAACTCGAGTCAATAGCCTCTTTCCGGCGTTTTTTTGGAATACCGCGGCCTTCCGCCACAAAAGTCAGGTACTCGTCCACCGTAAGATCCCCGTAGAGAGGCACGCCTTCCGGAAGATAACCGATACGTTTCTTCAACTCCACCGGTTCCTCCTGCACGGAAACGCCGTCTACCAGGGCTTCCCCCGCACTGGGGTAATGGTAGCCCGTGAGAATCTTCATGATGGTAGTTTTTCCAGCCCCGTTGGGCCCGAGAAAACCGAGCACCTGATCGGAGCCCACGGAAAAGGACACGTCCTTCACCGCCTCAAAATTTCCGTACTTCTTCGACAAATTTTTAACTTCGATCATTTCTGTCTTCACCTCAATCTATACGTAACTCTCCCCGCCGCAGAACGGCGGGGCATATACCTGCCTGCGAATCAGCCGAGCTTGTTCCAAAACCCGGCCGGTTTCAGAACAGCCTCAGTCTATATACTCGATAGGTAAAACCATCCTGTCCTTGGAAAGTATCGTTTCGGGGAAGAGAGCCTGGGCTTCCTTCAAAAGCTGTTTCAGGTTGAAATCCGTATAGCGGGGGCTGTAATGGATAAGGGCCAGCTTCTTTACCCCGGCCTCACGAGCGATACGCGCAGCCTGCGCTGCCGTCATGTGCTTCTTCTCTCTGGCGTTTTCTATAAGTTCCTGTTCAAACATGCCTTCACAGACAAAAAGATCCGATCCTGCAACTTCAGACGCTACCTCCGGAAAGGCAAGCGAATCGGTAACAAAGGAAAATTTTCGGCCTGAACGGGGCTTTCCCAGCACGTCTTCGGGCCTTACCGGAGATCCGTCCGCCGCCGTTACAGTCTCCCCGTGCTGCAGCCTTGACCAGAGGGGCCCCCTGGACACTCCCAGTTCCTCAGCCTTTTCCGGGTGAAATTCACCGGGGCGGCCGTCCTCTTCGAGGGCATAGCCGTAACAGGGTTTGGTATGACGCAGGGCAAAACATCTCACCCGGAAGTCCTCCCCTTCATATAACAGTCCGGACCCATTGATCTCCCTGACCACGATTTCGTAGTTGATGTACATATCCAAAACCCGGCGGTTGGTTTCTATGTATTCGGCTATTCGGGGAGGGCCGTAAATATAGAGAGGATCATCCCTATCCACCTGGCTTGAAAGCATGAGGAGGCCTGGCAAACCCGTTACATGATCCGCATGGGTATGACTGATAAAAATAGCGGATATTTTCTTCCAGCGGAGGTTAAGCCTGCGGAGGCTCACCTGGGTTCCCTCTCCGCAATCAAAGAGAAAGAGATCCCCCTCACGCCTGAGAAGCACCGATGTAAGATGCCGGTTGGGAAGGGGCATCATGCCCCCGCTGCCGAGGATAAATGCTTCAAGATTCATGACTTGAGCCAGTATAGATGTTTTATGGCTTTTTTTCAACGGTGGAGAGCACGCCGGTGCAGGCCCTGCAGCCTTTATAAAAACACAGCAGCTACTGTCGCCGAAAAGGATCGCCGGGCGGAGGGAGCACTCTCCGGACAGTCGGACGTTTTTCCGAGCGTAACCTTAAACCAGCCTGCTATTTTTTTTGGAAAAGAACAGGCCCCCCATTATGCACCCTTTGGACTACTGTAACAATTATGTTCCGCGCTATTTTACTAAAACATCAACAAAATTCCCGGTTCTGCTTGCAAGAAAACCATGATTGACTGTAATAACCCATGCTTTTTCCCGATTTGCTTCAGTGTCACCAAATCCCCGCCCAATAAACCAGTCATAAATTTGATCTTCGGTCCAATCGTGCTTGCATTCATCCGGCCGATATATCTGGCTAAACTCACTATTTGTAAGTTCAAAACGCATATAGTAGCCGTTTTGTAACGTTGTTCCAAGCTCACCCTGAAATTGCGCATAGGTCCATACGTCTGTCCAGACTGTGTATGTAGGTTCCGAATCCGTTGGCTGCGTACATCCGGCAAACCCCAGAATGATTACTATCAATCCGGCAAGAAATATTTTTTTCATTTCCAACTCCTTTTACAGCGATGCCGCGTACCGTTTCAACAAAACGGGAACAAATGCAAGGACTGATCGGGAAGCACCCAAATCCCGGACAGCCCCGGCATTGTATATGAAACGTCTCAAGACGCTTTGACACGAAAAGTAGGTTTGTTTTGAGGGGAAACACGCAAAAAACTCCGGCATCTGTACCGGAGTTTTAAGAAAACGGAATGGGGGGGGGGGGGGGTAGAAATCAATGCATCAACAAACATATCTTTCACAGGAATATGATAGCTCCCCAAACCCCGGGTGTCAAGTAAAAAATACGCCCTTCTTCATTATAGTACGGTAGAGGCGGAAATTCCTGTCATTTTCACCGATTCGCCGGTAGTTATTCTGGACGAAAAAGAGGACATCACTCTTCCTGTTTCCGGCGGAAAACATCTGAAAGAAGACTATGTAGGCGCTCGTTTCACCGAATACGATTTCCACATCGTCCTTTCCCATTTCAAAGGCCACGCTATGGGCGGATTCGGCGGGGCATTAAAAAATATGTCTATCGGTTACGGTTCTTCCAGGGGCAAGGCATGGATACATTCAGGCGGTAAAAGCCTCACCGGACCCTGGGGCGGTGAACAGAACGATTTTCTTGAATCCATGGCGGAAGCGGCAAAGGCGGTCTCCGACGCGGCGGGGGGCAGAATCATTTATATCAATGTGATGAATCACCTGTCCGTTGACTGCGATTGTGACGGCACACCCGCCGCCCCGGCCATGGCGGACATCGGCATTCTTGCCTCCCTTGATCCGGTAGTACTGGATCAAGCCTCGGTTGACCTCGTGTATGCGGCCCCGGATAGTAAAGACCTCATTGAGCGGATTGAGTCCCGCAACGGGCGCTTGACCATAGATCATGCCGAGGCAATCGGATTGGGCACTAAATCGTATGAGCCGGTCTCTTTGAATGGCTGAAATTCTTAAAGGGGAATTCATTTACTTCCGGTATTACTTTGATATTCAATTCCGTCAAATTGCCGGGTACTGGATACTGGGTATGGCGCTGGGTTCCCTCATTTCCGTTTTCGGCAAGGAAAAGATACACGGTCTGTTTGCCGCATTGCAGGGAAAGAAGCTGGGCGTTTTGGGCGTAATTCCCGCTTCGTTTATCGGCATTGCTTCTCCCTTGTGTATGTACGGCACTATTCCCATCGCCGCCTCTTTTGCGGGATCCGGCGCCGGGCCGCATAGTCCACCGGCGCAAGAGTATCGTAAAGGTTCCCCTCCGGAGAAAGGCGTGGGGGAGGATTGGCTGGCCGCTTTTATGATGAGTTCAATCCTCCTCAATCCGCAGCTGCTTTTCTACAGCGCGGCCCTGGGACCGGCGGCCCTGCTTATCCGTTTTGTAAGCTGTTTTGTATGCGGTATCGCTGCCGGCCTGGCGGTGCGGATTTTTTTTCAGGAAACGGAAGTTCTTTAATTTTGCCGGATTCGCCGCGCCTAAAAACCGGGATACCGGCCCCAATATGGCCGTGCGCTTTCTTAAAAATTTTGCCCGCAATGTCAAGGCTACGGCGTTGTACTTTTTAACCGGTATAATCCTTTCGGCGCTTTTCCAACGCTATGTCCCCGCGGACGCTATGGCCTCTCTGTTCGGCAAAGGGAACCGGGGCTTTGGCCTTCTAATGGCAGCCGCCATCGGCGTACTGCTTTATATGTGTGGCGGTGGAACCATCCCCCTCTTAATGGGCTGGCTGCAAAACGGTATGAGCATGGGTTCCGCTACGGCGTTTATGATAACCGGCTCCGCCACAAAGATTACCAACCTTGGGGCGGTGAAAATCGTTTTGGGTCTTAAAGATTTTATCTTGTACATTGCCTTTACCGCTCTCTTTGCCCTGTTAAGCGGTTTCCTGGTAGATTATGTATTTTTTTAATAGAGGCTGCTGTTTCAAACTGAAGTTTTGAAACAGGTTCAGAGGAGATACGACAATAGCGCGTAAAATTATTTTATCGTTATTTCTGGTTATAGTCTTTGCGATAAGTTGCTCCAGCACGGATACTACGCGTACATCTACAGAATTGAATGACAATCCGAAGGCGCTCATCGTGTATTACACCCGTACCGGAAATACAAAACAGATGGCCGGTATAATACACGGTCTTGCGGGGGGGCGATCTTATTGAGTTTGAGACGGTTGATCCATATCCGTCAACTTATAGTGAAGTTCTTGAACAGGCGCGGCGGGAATTAAATCCCTCAACACGAATAAAATATGGAATAAAAGATTTTGTACAGAGACTTTACTGTACCAGTGTACAGCCATTCCTTACGGCACAGCCGCCCTGCATCTGATGAGCCCAAAAGAAATTCGGCATTCGGCCTGCTACCGCTTCGATGACCGCATGACCCTCATGGCGTTAAAGACGGCGACAAGGGCCACGCCCACGTCGCCGAACACGGCCTCCCACATGGTGGCGATGCCTAAAGCGCCCATGACCAGGATAAGACCCTTGACCGATAGGGCGAAGATGATGTTCTGCCGGACAATGTTCCGGGTTTTCCGGGCGATGCGGATGGCCCCGGCGATCTTCGAAGGTTCGTCGGTCATCAGTACCACGTCCGCGGCTTCAATGGCCGCATCGGAACCAACGCCCCCCATGGCGATACCCACATCGCTGCGGGCCAGCGCCGGCGCGTCGTTGATGCCGTCCCCCACAAAGACCAGTTTGCCCGGCCCGGATTTGTTTTGTTCCAGGACCTCCAGGCATTCAACCTTTTGATGGGGCAGGAGTTCCGCGTAAACCGTATCAAGGCCAGTCCGTTTTGCTATGTCCCCGGCCACAGCCTTGTTATCGCCGGTGAACATGGCGATCCGTTTTACCCCGGCGGCCCGCAGTTCCTCTACCGCCTGTTTGCCGTCGGCCTTTAGCTCATCGGCAATAACGATGTACCCCGCATAGCCGCCGTTCACCGCCAGGTATACCATGGTTCCCGGCTCCTCCACCGGAGGAACGGCGATCCCCGCCGAATCAAAGAGCCTGGCGTTTCCCGCCAGCACCGTTTCCCCTCCCACGCGGACGCGGAGGCCCTTCCCGGCGATTTCCTCATAGTCCCCTATCATCCCGGCGGCAATGTCCTTCCCGTAGGCGTTTCTGATTGAAAGGGCTATGGGGTGGCCGGAATTTGATTCCGCACAGGCGGCGTAGTACAGCAGTTTTTCTTTTGTAAAGCCCTCCGCCGGGGCAATGTTAGTAACGCTGAATACTCCTTTGGTCAAGGTTCCGGTCTTGTCAAAGACCACGGTGTCCACGTTGGTAAGGGCTTCCAGGTAGTTGCTCCCCTTTATAAGGATCCCGTTTCTCGAAGCCCCGCCGATACCGCCGAAGAAACTCAAAGGTATGGAGATAACCAGGGCGCAGGGACAGGAGACCACCAGAAATACCAGCGCACGGTTGATCCAGTCGGCAAAGGACGCTCCGGGAATAAAGAG
Source organism: Treponema sp. (assembly GCA_031278095.1). Lineage (GTDB taxonomy): Bacteria > Spirochaetota > Spirochaetia > Treponematales > Breznakiellaceae > JAIRNJ01. Next base: position 344 of record JAITLC010000080.1, on the reverse strand, counting down.
GGGCGGGAGAAACGCCAGCGCCGCGGCGAAAAACACCACCACGGGGGTGTAATACCGGGCAAATTTGGTAATAAAATTTTCGGTAACCGACTTTTTGCTTCCCGCGTTTTGCACCAGGTTGAGAATCTTTGAGACCGTAGATTCCCCAAAGACCTTGTTCACCTCGATGGTGAGCAGCCCGCTCTTGTTAATCGAGCCGGAGAGAACGGCGCCGCCCTTTTCCACATCCCGCGGCAGGGATTCGCCTGAGAGGGCCGAGGTGTCCAGGGCGGAAAAACCCTCTGTCACCACGCCGTCCAGGGGGATTTTTTCGCCGGGCTTCACCACGATGAGGTCCCCGATGC
>JAITLC010000077.1 GCA_031278095.1 Treponema sp. | reverse complement strand
CCTGGCCGCGGAGACGAGTATCCAGGCGGTAACCCACAAGGCAGTGGCGGAACGGCTCTGCAAAGTCTGGAATATTCAAAGGCTTCCGGAACAGGAGTCCCCTGCGGAACTGAGGGTTTATATCGAAAAAAACCGGGCTTCGATCCTCTTGGATCTCTCGGGCGACCCGCTCTTCAAACGAGGCTACCGCAGGGAGGGGGGAACTGCACCCCTGCGGGAAACTACCGCGGCGGCGATAGTGCTCCTTTCGGGCTGGAAACGGAAGTACCCGCTCTGGGATCCTTTCTGCGGTTCAGGTACCATCCTCATTGAGGCAAGCCTCTACGCATGGGATCTTGCGCCGGGTCTGGGCCGGCCTTTCAGCCTTGAGAATCTTTTGCTTGCCGATTCCGCCGCGGAAAAAGAAGTGCGGAAGGAATTTACCGCAAAATTCACCGGGACGGAGAAACCCTTTGCCGGACGAATGACAGTGAATGAAGGCTCCCCTCAGGAACACCTGATCCGCATCTGTGGTAGCGATACTGACGGCCGGGCAGTTGAAATGGCCCAGGCCAATGCAAGACGTGCAGCATATCTGGCAGGGCCTAAAACTGCAAAGACAGTAACCCTGCCGAATATAAGGGTACAGCCCATGGAGGAAGCCCGTCCGCCCCAGGCAGGCGTCGAAGAGGCTTCAGGGACAGCCCGCGGATTCATCGTTACCAATCCTCCCTATGGAAGGCGCCTGGGAGATCCCGAAGAAGCGGAAAAGATATACTCACGGATGGGAAAACTGGCCCAGCATTTTCCCGGTTGGAAATTGGCACTAATCTGTGACCATCCGGGATTTGAATCTTTCTTTGGAAGAAAAGCGGATTCATGCAAAGAAATTACCAATGGCGCGGTACAGTGCTATCTTTATCAGTATGAAAAACTATAAGAGGAGCTTTAATCCATGTCTATTATAGTTGAACATGACAAAAGAAGAAAAGAGATTCTCGAAAAGGCTCTGGATGTCTTTATGGACGAAGGCTTTGAAGACGCAACCTTCCAGAAGATCGCCGACCGTTGCGGCATTACCAGGACTACCCTGTATATATATTTCAAGAACAAAAAGGAAATTTTCAATTACAGCATAAAACAGCTTCTCTCCGGGGTTGAAGAGAGTATCACTGTCATCCGTAATGATGATAATCTCACATCGGCAGAAAAATTAAAAAAAGTGCTTTCAGACATTATCGACAGGCTGGAAAAAAACCGTCGGCTTCTCTCGGTCATTCTGGATTACCTTCTCTACCTTTCCCGTAGCGACAGCGATCCTGAAACAAGAGTCCGCCGCAGAACAGTAAGACTGCGTCACATTCTTTCCAGCATGGTCATTGAAGGTATACGGAAGGAGGAGTTGGCGGAGGTAAATGTAAAGGATGCGGTTGACATGCTCTATGGACTTCTTGAATCGGCTATTTTCCGGCTGGTGGTACTCAAGAGGAACTCAATTTCAGATCTGAAACAGGCTGCAAGTCTTACCGTTAACCGGTTGGCCGCCGTATAAGGTCTGAGCGGAAATTAACCATGAACCATTCAACAGAACCTTTACGTTTTGAACATTCAGGCGGTATACTTGACATAGCGGAAACAGGCATAGAATTCACAAAAAAAATACTCGGTATAAAACAGAACCCTCTGCATTTTGAGTGGACGGAAAATTCAGGATTTATCCTTGCCGAACAGTTTGGAAGAAAAAATACAAACGGTGTTTTTGATGGTCCGGAATATAAGCTTTACACCGGAAACAATAGCATGGAGCCTCTCGGGCTCTATTCAGGCTCCGGCGGGGACGAATGGAAAATCATCACGGAAATTGTGAACGCCAGAGCCAAAAAAATCCTCACCATGGAAAACCGGATATATCAGCTCATGATAAAACACAGGTACGAAACCTATTCCATAAGCGATTATTATGTAGTGCACTACAGTTTGAAAAAACTAACCGGAGACTCCAGCTATTATACCATCTATCTTAAAGACAACGAAAGTCTGATCAGGCTTATTTCAGTTCATTCTGCAGAAGAGTACACAAAGATTATCGATCAATTCAGGGAACGGACTGATGCAAAACTCAAGGAAGAATGTCACATTGATAAAAGAGTCCTCAGGCTTTCGGAATTCAAACGGGTAATGACAGCGATACTAAAAACCGTTCCCTAGGGAAGTACTGATTTATTCAATCGAGAATAAATCAGTACTACTTCAATGCGGTACCTGCGCAATGAAATGAACAAATACATAGAGAAACGCTGATTGGCGTCATTTAATCAGCGTTTCCCTAAAGATCCCCTGCAATGAGTATGTCTTCTACAGCGGTTATCTCTGTAGAATCTATGGCAGGAGTATAACCACCGAAGAGTACAAATGTCTATACGTGGTATCATAGGGCGGAAAGAGACTGAATTATCCCCAGCTTTACAATCCCGTTGTAAATAAACTGGACAGAGAGACCTGCCAGCAGAAGACCCATGATACGCTCTATGACGGAAACCCCGGTATTGCCCAAAACCTTGTGTATCAGGCCGGAAAAATTCAGCACCACCCAGGCAACAAGCAGTGTAATAATAACGCTGATAAACAACATGAGATAAACGGCAGGATTTGTATCTCCCCCGGTAAAAAGAATGATGGTTGTTATTACTCCGGGTCCTGCCAAAAGGGGGATTGCCAAAGGAAAGATCGCCAGAGACACTCCCTCCTCGGAATCCTCATTATCAGCCGTCTTGGATTTCGAAGGTCTTCCAAACAGCATCTCCATGGAAATGATGAACAGCATAATACCGCCGGCAATAAAAAAAGCGCCCGGCTGTATACCCAGCAGAGAAAGAATCCATTTACCAAAAACAATAAAGAGGGTAAGGATAATAAATGAAACAAAAACAGCCTTGCGGATAATCAGCTTCTTCTTGTCCTGGGGAATATGTGAGCTAAGGCTTAAATAAATGGGAACAAGACCGATGGGATCGATGACCATAAAAACAGTAAAAAAAACCGGTAAAAACAATGAGAGCATATTCACATTATAAACAAGACAGACCGGAATGTCTACGGCGGTCTTTTCCAAACAATAATACCAGGTTATCATGAAATACGAACTTAAGGAAACCGGTTATATAGGCCGCAAGGAGCGGTTTGCGCATGATCGAATCAACACGGCGAATCATAGAAGCCCTTAAAGCCGTCCCCCGGGGAAGCGTGAGCTGCTACCGGGATATCGCCCTCAGAGCAGGAATCCTAAACGGCGCCCGCCAGGTTGTCCGTATTCTTCATTCCATGACCCACAAATACGATCTCCCCTGGTACCGCATCATCAGGGCCGACCATCGGATTGCCTTCTGTGAAGGTGAAGACCGGGATCGCCAGGCAGCGCTGCTCAGGACGGAAGGAATAAAAGTCTCAAAAACAGGAAAAGTGAAGACTGATTTTTATGACTGGAACTATGCGGAAAAACCGGACAAGCGCTGATTCGCAGGCCCGGGTTCATACCCGGAGCCTGATCCGGTTTCAATTTCGTGGCAGTTTTCGTTTGCGGGTATAAACCCAGGCATAAAATCCATACCGTATAGAACGAAGATACCCGGGAGCTTGCTCCCGGGTTCTTCATTACTCCCCGATGATCTTCACCAGTACCCGCTTGCGACGTTGACCGTCAAACTCTCCGTAGAAGATCTGTTCCCAGGGACCAAAATGCAGTTTTCCTGCCGTTACCGCAGCCACCACTTCGCGCCCCATGATCTGCCGCTTCATGTGGGCATCGGCGTTTACTTCCCCGGTGTTATGCCGGTAGAAGGCTACAGGTTCATGGGGAGCCAGCTTTTCAAGCCATACATCAAAATCATGGTGCAGGCCGGATTCATCATCGTTGACAAAGACGCTGGCGGTAATATGCATGGCATTCACCAGGCACAGCCCCTCCTGTATCCCCGATTCCCTGAGCAGCGATTCAACTTCGCCGGTAATGTTGATAAATTCCTTTGGTTTCTTTGTGTTGAACCAGAGTTCTTTGGTAAAAGATTTCATCAGTCTTTCTCCTAATAATTCCGTATCACGGACATAAAGTCCTCACCATAACGTTCCAGCTTTACCTCACCCACACCGGAAACCGCAAGAAACTGTTCCGGACTGCGCGGACGTTTTCTGCACATATCCCGGAGAGCGGCATCGGAAAAGATGATATAAGCGGGCTTTCCCGTTTCCCGGGCCAAGCGGGAACGCAGTTCCTTAAGGCGGGTAAAGAGGGCTTCGTCAAAAACCGGGGAAAGCTCCTCCTGCTTTTGTATCTGCTTTGTTTCACGGGGTAGCATCATTACAAGCCTCTTTTCCCCGCCGAGAACTTCCCAGGCTTTCTGCTCAAGGCAGAGAACCGGATACTCGTCCCCTTCACTTACAAGATAAGCATCCGCCAGCAACTGGTCAATGATCAGCCGTATCCTGCGGGCATCGGTATCGGCCATGATCCCATAGGTACTCAGGGTATCAAGGCCCGCACCCCGGATCTTTTCCGTCTTTGCGCCACGCAGTATATCTATCACCATTGATTTCCCGAAACGCCGTCCCCGCTGCGAAAGACGGAACACGCAGGAAAGTATCTTCTGCGCAGCAACGGTTATGTCAAGCTCCTCAAAACGGGTGTTGCAGTTGGAACAGTTGCCGCAGTAGGCCACCGCTTTCTCCCCAAAATAGGAGAGAAGCCGGGCACGGAGACAGTCGGAAGAGGCGGCATAAAAAGTCATCTGTTTCAACAGTTCCAGATTGTGATCGATAAGGGCTTTATTTTGTACTTCTTCTTCATCCCCGTGGGTAATAAGAAACGTGTTGATCCGGACATCCTGGGGGCTGTAAAGTAGAATACAGTCGGCAGGCTCCCCGTCCCTCCCGGCCCTTCCTGCCTCCTGATAGTAACTCTCAATGTTTTTAGGCATATTGTAGTGTATCACAAACGATACATTTGACTTGTCAATCCCCATCCCGAAAGCGTTGGTGGCAACCATCAGGGGTTTGCGGTCATAGATAAAATCATCCTGATTTTTATGCCGCTCCTCATCGGCAAGCCCGGCGTGGTATCTGGTAACTCCGTAGCCGCGGGTTTTCAGACTGAGGTACACCTCCTCCACCGCCTTGCGTGTGGCGCAGTAAATGATGCCGCCCTTCCCCTTGTGCCGTTCAAGATAGTCTAAAAGGGCCGCTTCCCTGTTTTGGGGCCTCTGGACTTCAAAGTAGAGATTCTCCCGGTTAAAACCGGTACTGATAGTAACAGGGTCTTTCAAACGGAGCAGGGTAAGTATATCCTCACTGACCTTTGCGGTGGCAGTGGCGGTAAATGCGGCGGTAACCGGCCGCTTCGGGAGACGTTTGATAAATCCGGCAATGTCAAGGTAGCCCGGCCTGAAGTCATGGCCCCACTGAGAAACGCAGTGAGCCTCATCAATCACCGTCATGGATATGGGAAGCTGCCCGGCAAGCTGATTCATGTCATTGCGGCTTAAGCGTTCCGGGGCAATGTAGAGAATGGCGTATTCACCCCGGAGGGCCCGGTTCATGGTGTCGGCGTATTCGGCCTGGTTCAGCGCGCTGTTGAGGCAGGCTGCATGAACACCGGAACTGCGCAGGGTCTCAACTTGATCCTTCATCAGGGAAATAAGCGGGGAAATCACCAGGGCAAGACCTTCAAGTATAAGCGCAGGGATCTGGTAGCAGAGGGACTTTCCCGCCCCTGTAGGCATCACGGCAAGCACATCCTTTCCGGCAAGGATGGCATCGATCACCTCCTCCTGCCCCGGACGAAAACTGGTATAACCAAAGTAGTTTTTGAGGATCGTGTAGATATCCTCCTTACGCTGTGTAATATTACTCCTCCATACAATTTTTTTGCATCAGCTTCCTGAAACCCTCAATGGTCATAAGGCCTTCCCTGGTAACAGGCTTTACCCATTTCCCGGAGTACAGATAACGCTGTATGATATATATTCTCACAAATTCATCGGCAAAGATCATAAAAAAGACGGCCAGGAAGGGAAGATGCAGCAGCATTCCTGCAATGGCTGTAGCGGGAATCGTTACAAAATAAAGTGCCAGCAGTTCCACGACGGTACCGAATACAGACTCTCCTGCGGAACGGAAAATATTGTTGGTAATAAAATTACAGGATCTCAGGGTTCCGGTAAAGATATATATAAGAAGCATCATCTTTGCATAGGAGGCAGCCTCGGCCCCGAGCCCGAAAAGGGTAAACACCTGCTCCCGGAAGGGAAGCAGAATAAGACACACGAGGAGGGTAAGCGCAGGACACGCAAGAATAAACTGTTTTGCCTCCGTGTATGCATCAAGGTGATTCCCGGCGCCCACTTTGGCTCCCACCATCACTGCACTGGCGCCGGAGAAACCCACAAAGAACACAAAAATAAAACTTTCCAGAACACGGAATACCGCTATGGCTGCAATTCCCGCCTCCGCCTGCCTCCCGATGATTATATTAAGGACAAGCTGTCCCGTCCCGAAGAAAATCTCGTTGCAGACAATAAAGAAACTCTTGGTAAAAAACTGCTGAATAAAAGATACACCCCAGTGGAACTGATCCCGGATACGCAGAAGAAAAGTTCCCCTGTCAAAGATACAGAATGCATAGAGCACAATGACATGAACGATGTTGGAACATACAGAAGCAATGGCGGCCCCCGGCACCCCCAGCCTCGGAAAACCGAAATTTCCCAAAATCAGCAGCCAATTCAGAATAATATTGGTAAACATTGACACTGTTGATGCAAAGAGTGGAATGCGTACCTTTTTTATGGAACGCAAAAGAGATCCTATCGCAACGGCAAAAACAGAAACGGGATAATTAAAACCGATAATCCGCAGATATGTAACACCAATACTGCTGATGCTTTCCTTATCGGTATAGATCCCCATAATAAATTCCGGCGCAAAGATAGCCAGTGCGCCGAAACCAAAACCCACCGCCATCATGCAACTCAGCATGATACCATAACTACGGCAGATTCCCTTCTCATTCTTTGCACCCCAGTACTGAGCGATAAAAATGGTTCCTCCGTTACAGAAACCAAAGTAGCCTGAAAACATCAGATTCCCGAACTGGGTGCAGATCCCCACCGCCGCCACCGCAAGTTCCCCCTGAGTACCGATCATTACCGTATCGACAATGCCGGTGGAATTTGCCAGTAGAGTCTGCAGGGCTATTGGGACACCTATGCCCAGTACATTCCGGTAGAATTGCCGTGTTCCAATAAGAGGTGTTTTCATTCAGGATAAAAGTGTATACCTGTTTAGTTTTTTTCCATCCGCGGAACGATATGGATTCCGCCGGTTTTTCAGATATGATTGATATGCGGCGCTGCTTTCATAGTAGGCATCAAGACCCTTAAACGAAGAAGACTCGTCGCAACGGTACAGTTCCATCAAAACCGGGAAAAGAGGCGATGAAATTATCTCTCCGGTACGGGAGAGAGGCAGCCGGGGCAGAGCGGCAGGAAGCATATGGTTTCTGACAAGATAGCACACACTGGCAACAAGGCTCCTGTCAAATTCCAGCCTTTCAAGGAAGCGCCGGGTGACCTGTTCCCCAATTTCCGCATGTCCGGAAAAACGCCGCCTTCCGGCCGATTGGGAAAGCGGCTTTCCAATATCGTGAAAGAGCAGCCCCAGACTCAGGAGGAGATCGAAGGCTCCTCCGTTTACCGGCTTCCGGTGCTGGAAGGTTTCCATGGTATGCGACCAGACATTCCCCTCGGGGTGGAACTCCTTGGAATGATCTACATCGTCCATGGCGGCAATCTCCGGCCACAATTCCGCCACCAGACCGGAGGCCTTCAGAAGCTGAAAGCCCAGATCCGGCCGGGGAGACACCAGTAATCCTGTCAAGAATATCCGTTGCTCTTCAAGCGAAGGGAGAGGGCCTTCAGGCTTTTCAGAGGTTGTCCGTGTGAAACTTCGTTTCATCTTCGATTCAATTTTTAAGCTTAGCAGTATCTCTGCACCGGAGATCTTTTCAAGAGTCCGGTAAGGGCCGTTATAACGGGCACAAATCAGCGCCGCATCCAAGAGAAGGCGGAACCTTTCCAGTCCCGGCGCGGCCCCGGCGCAGTCCGCCTGCACGGAAAACCTCTCTTTTTTCAGGCTGAGGAGAAAAGGATACACCCCCTCAGGATCATGGAAATGGCCTGTATACAGATCCTGGTAAAACGAAAGCAGCCTGAAACTTCTATATAAATGAGGCTGTTTCAAAATATCAGATTTTGGAACAACAGCCCTGGATTCAACGGGAAAATCGGGCTTTGGACCGATTTCCCAAGAGTTTGCTCCGAAAAAACCCGGGGGTTGGGACAAACTCAAGTTACAGTGTTTTTCAATTTCCGCATCATCATCATCATCGTTGCAGCGGAAATACCAGGTGAGACCCTGCGCCCCAAGCGCAAGATCGGCAAGGCTCACACCAGGGAAACGGATTTCCGCTCCATCGAAAGCATCGCCGAGGATCCTTACCAGATCGGCTACTCCTGCATCGGTTTGTAGAAAAACATAAGGCAGACTTTCCCGGCCAAGATAACTGTCTATGGCGCTAAAGGCACAGGCATAAAGAGAAAAACCTGCGTCCATAATGGAATCAAGCCCCGAAGCAATTGAAGCCATGTATGTTTATGCACCCGGCTTCTTGCCGGGCTTTTTCCCGTCTTTTTTGGCCTTTCCGCCGTGCAGGGCCTCCATCAATTCGTCAAGCCTGTAGGCCGACACTTTCTCCGCCTTCCTGAATTCGGCGGCCACCTCCCCGACAAGCTTCCTGCCTGCCGCATCAGTTTCAATGCTGTAAAAGAGGGAGCCAAAGAAGAGAGCGTCTTCAAAGCCTTCCTTGTTAAACCAGGTAACCTCATTAAAGCGGTTCACCCCCAGAATACGGCGGAAATCATCAGACGTGTAGTTTTCCAGAATGATTGCAGCAGCCAGATTCCCGGCCTTCACGGTACTCTCAAGGCCCTTATACGCCGCAGTATCATCCGGCGCTGTTCTTTCCAGAATCGCCTGCATAATATCCACCACCTTCCAGGCATCCTTTTCGCTTGATCCCAGACCATGGAGAATTTCCCATAGTTTCCGTGCAAAACCCCAATGCCCAAAAGCCAGGGCCGCAGCATCCTTGCCCCGTGCACCCTTCCCGATAATCGGCCGCAGCAAAGATACTGCGCTGTACACCATGGCAGCCATTACAGATTCCGGAGAATAACTTTCGGACAGAACAGTAATAATACGCTTTACGGTTTCTCCGAATATTTCAACAATATCACTGTCATCGATTTCTGAATACTCAAGAGGCTTTCCTTCGCCGTCAACAGGACTCCAAGGCTCATACTTTCCCTCCGCACCGGCAATATGGAATTTTGCCGTTTTGACAAAGGCCAGGACAGGCTCCTCAAAGGCTTCGATAAACCTTGCGCTTTCCGCGTCAACAAGTTTCTGTGCAGAATCAATGCTTTTTGAACCGGCAACAGGTTCGATCAATTCAGGTTTCAGAATCTCTGCGAAACGATAGTAAAGTTCACCCAGATAAATATCCATTATAGCGGCTTCAAGATCCGGCACACCCTGCCCCTTAAGATCGTTATTAAGCCGCGCCCAACGGCCCCTCGCGTCATCTTCAACATCATGAATGTCAAGATAAACCTGCGCCTCATAACCTTTCAGGGCCGCAAAAAGCCCCCGTTCGCTCAGATCCTTGCTGCTCCTGATGTACCACAGATTGGAACGCTGTTCCCGGAACAGGGTAAAGTATTGGGCCTCATTGTGAATCGAAAGGGCTTCACTCAGAGTGTCCTGCCTGTTGGAACCGTCAGTCTGGGGAATGGCGGGGGAACTCTGTCTGATCCAGCCTGAAGCCTCGTAGAAAGAATTATTGTAGAGGATCAGGGCCCTATCGTCCCAGAGCCGGTTAGTGTAGGCAAAGACATTTTCGTTCACTGAACCGCCTTCGCTGTAAAGGTCATAGATACGGAAATCCGAACTCCCGGAAAAAAGCGCCCGCCGTTTCATCAGCGGGAAGATCTTCTGCTCATGCTGCTCCACCAGCCACTGATCGGGCCGCTCGTCCTTGTATGAACGGCGGTATTCCATGCCGTACTTCTCTTCAAAACCTTCAATCTGACCGTGACCGAACATGGGCAGCCCCGGCATGGTCACAAGAAGGGTACAGATCCCCAGATACTTGTCCCCCTTGCCGAACTGGGCCGCCGCGGTGTCCTCATCGGGATTATTCATAAAGTTTACAAAACGCTTGAGAATTTCAGGATCAAATTCCAGGGTATTCTTGATTGTGGCCCGGTACTTAGCGTTCTCCTCCATCTTGAGCATATTCATAAAGGCCGAATTATACACCCGGTGCATGCCCAGGGTACGGACAAAGTAACCCTCCATCATCCAAAACGCTTCGGCGAGAAGCAGGGTATTGGGCGCCTCCACCGCGCAGCGATCAACCACCTCCCGCCAGAACTCATTGGGAATCCGGCGGTTAAACTCCTCGTTAGTCAGGGCATGCTCCGCCCGGCTTGCAATATCACCGCCCCGGCCGGGTTCAGGATACCAGAGCCGCTGAATATGCCGCTTTGCCAGAGTCATGGCCGCATCAAAACGCACGATGGGAAACTGCTTGCAGACCCCCACAATGGTGGCAATCACCGCCTCACGGGCTTCCGGATTCAGAAAATCTATCTGGGCAGTGTCATTCCAGGGCATGGAGGTACCATCATTGCCGTGGTAGATGTAACGCACCTCTCCTGTACGATTATCGGTACGCTTGAATACCACCGCCGCATCGCTGCGGGTAAAGTAATGCTCTTCAATCTGTACGGTAATATCATCCCTGCCGGAAAGATTCCCGCAATTGTAGTTGTAAGTCGGGAACGGCGGATCGGGAAGCTGCAAAAAACGGCCGGGGTGTTCAACGACCCAGCGGCTGTCTATTCCCGTATGGTTGGGTACCATATCGGAACCC
>JAITLC010000154.1 GCA_031278095.1 Treponema sp. | reverse complement strand
AAAAATACACCGATATTCCCCGGCCGGTTAACTCAAGGTATCCTCAAATCCACAATGAAATCGAAATGACCGAAATTCAGCGCTGTATTGAGAATCCTAACGTGACCCCCGAAATGGCGGTCCAGGCCATTTCGGATCAGGTACGGGCCTTGTTGGCACGCAGGTAAACACCGGCGATGACTGGCCCCACAGTCGTTTATGTAAGAATTTTTAACCGCTGAGGCGGCGAAGGCGAAAAAATTTTAAGAGAAGGAGTTCCCGCTTTCTCCTTCCTTATTTCGACGTTTCCGTCCTGGCGGTGATTTTTTTGACGTTTGTGGATCACGGCAAGAAAACGCCAAGCCGCTTCACAAACGTGCCGAACATCTCAGGTTCGGTCATCATCCAGATGAGGGAATTCTCCGTCCCGATGCAGCGCCAGAGGTATTCGTAGCCTTCGCAGACGGAGCCGAAAACGGGGAAATCTTTACAGTACGCATCAACCCGTTCGGTCCGGGAGGGGATGTTTCTTTCTATAGCGTCCCCTACGCCGTTTATTTGATCGTCTCCGGTACGGTAGAGCCGCCGTTTGTCCCTGGCGCTCTCAATAATGAATTCTTCCATTTCTTCCGGTTCGTTTACCGAAAATGCGTCATAGTGGGGCATGGGCGCGGAGCCGGATCTCCTGATTGCAGCGCCAAAGCCGGTGCGCAATTTGATATTCACCCCGTCGTCTTCGAGAATTTCAAAATCCCGAATTACCGGATCCATGTTAGGATTAATAACGATATAATCAAGATCGAACTTCCGGTATATGTCCAGATCATCTCCCCATTTTTCTTTTGCATTTAACATATAGCCGGTCCAGAAAAAATCCGAAACCGGTACCCGGTCGCCTTCCCTGTTGGCAAGCACAGCGCGCATTCGCGCTTCTTTTTGCTCTTTTGTTGTATTCATTATTTTCTTTCCAGTCCGATTTTTCTCGGGTAAAAATTTTCTTTAATCGCAGTGAAACACTTCTTCCGCGTCAGCCCACCACTCCCCTTCCCCGCGGGTATCCAGAGGTTTTTGGCGGGGCTTACAGACATCCCACCGCTTCCGGGTCGCGGGATCGGCGGCCATTTTTGCCATATCAGCCTCATAGTTATCGCCGGTGTACTCGAAGTAACTGAAGAGGAGACCGTCCAGGTAATAAATAGATCTCTTTGAAGATCCAATTATATCGAAAGATTATTTCAATATTCATAAAACCAAGCTGCGGCCCCCCAGAACCTGGCTGGAATTCAACGCCGTCTCCAGCTTCTTTACCCGGCGCTTCAATCCGTCTTCGCCGGTAGAATTCGGCACAAGCTGCCCGGGAATAATCGCGGAAGAACTGTACCCGGAAATTTACACCCGTATCCGGGGTTTCGGCGGCCGCTTCTTCAGCCGGAACAACCTTCCCCAATTCTATTCGGAGAGCAATGTCAGGGCCTTTGAAAACCTTCTGGAACTTCAGAACTATACTCCGGGCCCGATTTTCTCCACCGGAAGTATGGATACCGTCAGGGATTTCTACAGTGGAAAAACCGCCATGTTAATCACCTACACGGAATACGCGTCGAAAATAATGGACGCCATCAACCGGAACATCTTCGGCAAGCTGGACTTTACCTTCATACCGGGCAGGGCACCGGTTTCGGCGGGCTGGAATCCGGGGATCAATATTTTTTCAAAGAAAACCGAAATAGCCTACCAGTTTTTCAAATGGCTCTACCGGAAGGATGTAAATTATTACCTTACGGTTCTGGACGTCCAGTCAACTTCAATTTATCCATTCCAGAACAACGAATTATTGAAGCTCTACCCCTGGATGCAGATCACCCTCGACAATCTCAAATACGCCCGGAAACGAAACCCCCGCACCAAAAATTCCATCGTCATTCCCTGGAACAAAATCGAAGACATCGTCTACCTGAATACCGGCCGCATGTTTGAAGGGAAACCGGCAGCGGACTGTTTAAGAGCCATTGACGAAGCGATTACCAGCCTTATGGATGTTTACGGTCACTTTTACCGGGAGTAATCCATAATACCGGCGAGGCTGTTTTAAAATCCGGTGATCCGGTTAGGATCATAATTTTGGAACAAGTTCAGATATATGGCGGATATTGCGGTATAGTATACGTATGGAATCCATCATTTTAGCGTCCGGATCTCTTCGAAGACAGGAGTATTTCAAGCTTTTGGGTTTGCCCTTCAGCGTCATGCCTCCCCTGATTGACGAGGATCTGAATCAACATCTACCGCCACGGCAGCTGACCGAGGAACTGGCGATAAAAAAAATCCAAAAAATCGCCGGGCTCATGAAGGGAATCAGCCCTCACTGGATCTGCGGCGCAGACACTATCATTTCGGTAGATGGGGATATTTTCGGCAAGCCGAAAGACAGGGACGATGCCAAGAGGATGCTCACCCGGCTGCAGGGGCGGGAACATGAGGTTATCACCGGAATAGCCCTCTATAACGGTCGTAAACAGTCGGTAGATTGCCGTTCCGTAGTGAGTACCGTTACCTTTGGCCCGGTACCGGAAGCGGAGATTGAGTGGTATCTCAATACCGGAGAATGGCAGGGCGTTGCAGGAGCCTACAAGATACAGGGATTGGCGGCCTGCTTCATTACGGGGATAAAGGGCTCTCCCAGCGCTATTACAGGCTTGCCAATATACGAATTTTATGTCATGCTAAGAGAGAATGGATACAATTATGGCGGTTAATCTGCTTGAGAGGTATCTGTTTATACGGTAAGGAGGCTTGGGCTTTTGGCTCTGGTTTTTACCGATTTTCCGCCGGTTAGGCTGCTTGAGCGGCCGGAAACCGGTGAGATACAGGGAAGGCGGGAGTTTTTCAACCCGAAAAACTCCGTGAGGAGGATGCTTTGGCAGTAGTTACTATGAAAAGCCTGCTGGAATCGGGGGTTCATTTCGGCCATCAGGTAAAACGCTGGGATCCGCGGATGAAGAAATACATCTTTGCGGAACGGAATGGGATCCACATCATCGATCTCCAGAAAACAATCCAGGCAATCAAGGATGCCTACGATGCGGTACGCAAAATCGTAGCTTCAGGCAAAACGGTGCTTTTTGTAGGCACCAAAAAACAGGCCCAGCAGGCTATCCAGAAGGAAGCGGAACGTTGCGGCATGTTCTATGTGAACAATCGTTGGCTGGGCGGTATGCTCACCAACTTCGTCACCATCAAAAAATCCCTGCTCCGTCTCAAGAAACTTGAAAAAATGGAAGTGGACGGTACCTTCGAAAACCTCACAAAGAAGGAAATTGCCGCCCTGGGCAAGGAACGGATCAAGCTCCAGAAGAATCTGGGAGGCATCAAGGAGATGAAGGATCCTCCGGGAATCCTCTTCATCATTGATACCAGAAAAGAGGCTATTGCCGTGGCCGAAGCCCAGCGTATGGGGATTCCCATTGTGGCTGTGGTTGATACCAACTGCAACCCGGAAGGTATAGATTATCCGATCCCCGGAAACGATGATGCGATCCGGGCCATTACCCTCTTTACCCAGATTGTTGCCAATGCGGTGGTAGAGGCGGATAACGAGGTGGGGCTCAAGATCATCGAGACTCTTGGGGACGAAGACGAGGAAATGGAAAATGTCATAACCGACGCATCAATAAAGGAAGAGGATCGGGAAGTTGATATTGAATCCTACGCCGCCGAAGAAAGCTCCGTAGCTAAAGCGGAAGTGCCGGGAACCCCAAGTGAAGAGGAAGATGAACTGCCGGTGGATGTTGATAAGGTTTACGGTGAGGAATGATAAAACCAAAAGGCTTTCAAAATCAACAGCCCCGCCCTAAAGGGACGAGGTATGTTGTTCTCATAAGGTAACACGAATAAAGATTTTGGAAATACAAGGAGTAAGCATTAAATGGCTGAGATTAGCGCTGCGGATGTAAAGAAACTCCGGGAAAAAACCGGAGCAGGAATGATGGAATGCAAGAATGCACTGGTTTCCTGTGAAGGAGATTTTGAAAAAGCGGAAAAACTTCTGAAGGAAAAGGGTCTGGCCGCAATAGGCAAACGGGCCGACAGGGCCACCAACGAAGGCAAAGTCACCATCAAGATCAAGGGAGATACCGCCGTTCTTGTGGAACTGGCAAGCGAGACCGACTTTGTGGCCCGGAATCCCGAATTTATTGCCCTGGGTGAGGCGATTGCCGCGGCGGCTCTGGATAAGGGCCTCAGCGAACCCACCGACGAACTCAAAGCCATGGTTACCGATCTTGCAACCAAGATCCGGGAAAACATGAGCTTCAAACGGATAAAAACCCTTAAAGCCGGCCCCAACGAATACCTCAGTTCCTACAGCCACAATGACGGTAACATCGGTGTTGTGGTAAAGGCCGGGGCCGAAAAACCGGGAGTTTTTGACAGTGAGGAAGTAAAGGGGTTTGTATTTACCCTTGCCCTTCACATTGCCGCATTCAATCCTCTTGCACTGGATCAGTCAAAGATCGATCCGGCCTACATCAAGGAACAGGAAGAGATCTTTGCCAAACAGATGGAGAAGGATGAAAAGAACAAAGATAAGCCTGCAAATATTTTGGAGAATATCCTCAAAGGCAAAGTTAAAAAACACCTTCAGGATATCTGTCTTCTCGATCAGGACTATGTAAAAGATCCCTCGATAACGGTTTCCCAGGCCCTTGCCGACTTCAACAAGAAAACCGGAGCCGGTATTTCGGTTAAAGAGTATGCGTATTTCAGGGTAGGCGAGTGAGTACTGTAATTACCGGCGCCGAAGAAAAAATGAAGAAGTCGCTGGCGAGTCTCAAGGACGGCTTTGCCGCCATCAGAACCGGCCGGGCTTCGGCAGCCCTCTTCGACAAAATCAGGGTAGACTATTACGGAGAAAAATCCCCTCTTGGTCAGGTAGCCACCGTCTCCATCCCCGAGGCGAGGCTTGTAGTCATTCAGCCCTGGGACAAAGCCTTAATCGGGGAAATCGAAAAGGCTATCCGTTCTTCTGAACTCTCCCTTAATCCTTCCAACGACGGCAAGGTTATCCGCATCGCCATCCCTCCTCTTACCGAGGAACGGCGGAGGGAACTGGTAAAACTGGCAAAGAATCAGGCGGAGCAGGGCCGGGTTGCCCTGCGAAACATCCGCCGGGACGGAAACGAAGAACTCAAGAGTCTCCGAAAAAAAGGAGAATTAACCGAAGACGGCGAGAAACAGACCGAAGCGGAACTGCAAAAACTGACGGATAACTACATCGCCAAGATCAACCAGGCCCTGGCGGAAAAAGAGAAGGAAATCACGGAGAACTAGGAGTGAAACGAGAGAAGAGTTGCACATACTGTCCAAAGGCCTGCCGTAATGCCGGATAAAAATTCTTCTCAGTCTTCACTTCTCTCTTTGCCGCCGCATGTGGGAATTATCATGGACGGAAACGGCCGCTGGGCTCAGGAGCGGGGGCAGGTTCGTACCCAGGGTCACCTTGAAGGGCTCAAGGCTGCCAAGGCGATGGTCAAGGCGGCCAGCGATCTGGGAATACGCTACCTCACCCTCTTTACCTTTTCTACGGAGAACTGGAAACGTACTGCAGATGAAGTCGGCTTCATCATGGGTCTTGTTATAAAGTATCTCAAGGCGGAATATGATTTTGCACGGGAAAACCGCATCAGGGTGCGTCATGCCGGAGATATGGCGGGCCTGCCTGAGGATGTACGGAGGGAACTTCAGGAAACCTGCGAAGCTACGGCGCATTTTACCGGCATGCAGGTAATTTTGGCCCTCAACTACGGCGGCAGGGATGAAATAATCCGGGCCTTCCGCCGTTTTGCCCTCCGCGCTTTCCGGGAACCGGGCATTGATGAGGAAAAATTTCTTGCTTCCCTTACCGAAACAGGGTTCCGGGAATGTCTTGATAATCCCGATATTCCCGATCCGGATCTCATCATCCGGACTGCGGGGGAATTCAGAATCAGCAACTTCCTGCTCTGGGAGGCGGCATACACGGAGTATTACATCTCCCAAAAATACTGGCCCGACTGGACGAAAGAAGATCTTGAAGAAGCAATAGAGATTTTCCGGAAACGGGATCGCCGCTTTGGGGGACTAAAGAGCCGTCTTGAGGGGACTATCCATGAATAAACTGGCGCAACGGTTTGTTGTTTTCGCAATCGGGCTTCCCCTCATCGTGTTTATTGTGATCTTTCTTCCACAGCGTTACCATCTTTTCCTTAATATCCTTGTTATTGTATTCAGCAGCCTGGGAGCCATGGAATTTTCGGATATTCTGCGGAAGAAGGGCTTCCCCATCAAGCTGCCCGAGGCGGCCCTTCTGGGCATGGTAAGTCCCGTTGCAGAGACACTGACTGTCAGCTTCGCAGTAACCAATCGTATCATTTCCGCTGCCTTCATATTTTTTGCAGGCTGCATATTGGTTTCCCTTATCTTCTCCAAGGAAGACCGTCTTCAGGATGCGGTAAACCGGGCTGTATGCGGTTTTTCATTGATAATATATCCGGGACTCTTCATGTCCTGGATCATCCGCATGGCCCACTGGGAAAACGCCCACTATGTCATTCTTTTCTTTTTGCTGATAGTAATAGCAAATGATTCCACGGCCTGGGCATTCGGAATGCTCTTCGGCAAGGGGAACCGGAAGTTTATCCCCGCCAGTCCAAACAAGAGTATTGCCGGTTTCATCGGAGGGTTTGCTGCCTCGGTGCTGGTGGGTATGGGAGCAAGTCTCTTCCTGAAAGAGGCTTTCCAGCCGGAGATCCTCTCTCCGGCACTCTCAGGTTTTATCCTGGGTTCCTTTACCGGCATTGCGGCTACATTGGGAGATCTGGGGGAATCGGCCCTGAAACGGAGTGCGGGCGTCAAAGATTCAGGGGGCCTTATCCCCGGCCGGGGAGGCATTCTGGATTCCATTGATTCCATTGCCCTGGCGGCCCCGGTATTCTATGCCATCTACTGGTTCCTCTTCTAAACCGGCATAATGAAAAAGCGGGTCGCCGTTTTCGGTGCAACAGGCTCTATAGGAAGGAATACGCTTGACGTTATCAGGAAGTCGCAACTGGAACCGGCGCTTTTTTCTTCCCACTCTAATGAAGAAGAACTGGTAAAACTCGGGGAGGAATTTCCCCGCGCACTTCTTGTCCTTACCGGTTGCGAAAATACCGGCGTCCGTATCCCGTTCGCGGGCAAAGAAGGTCTCCGTAAGGCGATCTCCTCCTGCGGGGCGGATATTGCGGTGAACGGAATTGCCGGCTCTGCGGGGCTTTACCCTTCTGTATGGGCCCTGGAAGCGGGGATGGATCTGGCTCTGGCAAACAAGGAAACGGTGGTCATGGCAGGGCCGCTTGTTCTTGAGCTTGCCGAAAAGAAGGGGGCCCGTATTCTGCCGGTTGATTCGGAGCATTCGGCTATCTTTCAGCTTATACAGGCGCACGGCGTGGAAAAGCTTGAGAAGGTGCTGCTGACCGCCTCGGGGGGGCCTTTCAGGAATACCTCCCCGGAAGAGATGAAAAAGATAAGCGCCGCCAAAGCCCTTGCTCATCCTACCTGGAAGATGGGGCCGAAGATCAGCATAGATTCGGCTACTCTTGCAAACAAGGGTCTTGAGGTAATCGAAGCGGTGAGGCTTTTCGCAGTCCCGCCGGAAACGATAGAGGTTGTGATCCATCCCCAGAGTGTGGTTCATTCGATGATCCGCCTGAAGGACGGGGCCGTGTATGCCCAGCTTTCCAATCCGGACATGCGTCTGCCCATTGCGGAGGCTCTTTTCCAGCCGGCAATGCCCCCCTCTCCTTTCGGGAAGCTTGATTTTGAGAATCTTCACCTGGACTTCGCTCGGCCTGATCCTGAACGTTTTCCAATGCTGCCCCTGGCCTTCAAGACAAGCGGTCTGGGGGGGCTCTACCCTTCTGCCTACAATGCGGCAAACGAAGCGGCTGTAGCGGCTTTTCTTGGAGGCCATATAGGCTTTCTTGATATATACCCCGTAGTCCGGTATGTTGTAGAGAGGGAATGGAACAGGGAGCTGACAAGTCTGGAACTGGTTTTTGAGGGAGATACCCGGGCCAGAGAGCTTGCCAATACATATATACGGGAGCGGTTCCAAAACTAAGCAGTTTTGGTACAGGCTCATCTTACAATGCCAATTTTAGAGAGTTAGAGAGGTTTAATGCTGTTATTTAAGATAGTTCTGGGACTTATAGGCCTGGGAATAGTGGTTGTTGTTCACGAATTGGGGCATTTTCTTGCCGCACGGCTTGCCGGTATAGATGTAGAAGCATTTTCCATCGGCTGGGGGAAGCCTCTGCTCAAACGGAAAGTAGGGAATGTGGAATACCGGCTGGGAATGTTTCCCATCGGCGGTTACTGCAAGATGCGGGGAGAAAACGAGTTCCAGGAGGCCTGGGAGAACAAGCAGAAGAAAATTGAACCTGTTAAGGGAACCTTTTTCGGGGCAAGTCCCTTTCAGCGTATACTGGTTTGTTTTGCAGGCCCCTTTTTCAATCTTCTCTTTGCAGTCCTTATGCTGTCCATCGTCTGGGGCGCCGGTATAGAAGTCCGCACGCTGGGAAACCGGATTATCCTTGCCTCGGATATACGGGGAGAGGATCTGTATCCCGCCGATGAAGCCGGCTTAAAAAGCGGAGACCGGATCGTTGCCATTGATGGAAAGGAGACTCCCTACTACCACAATATTCAGGAAATGGTAGCCATAAACCCTGAAAAAAATCTCAACCTTACCGTAGAGCGGGATGGCAGCATCCTCGAAATTCCGGTACGGCCAAACCTGGAGAAGAGTACCGGTGCAGGCCGTATAGGTGTCTATTTTTGGAACGAGCCTGTTATCGAAGAGGTAATGCCGGGAAGCGCTGCGGCGGCTGCGGGTCTTGAAAGGGGAGACCGTATACTTATCGCCAACGGAGAAACGGTACGGAACAGCATGGATATATACCGGACTCTGGAAACAAAAAAACCGGATCTTCTGGAACTGGTGTTTGAGCGGAACGGAAATGAAAAAGAGACCAGCCTGGTGCTCATTTACAACGATCAGGGGGAGGCGGATCTCGGTATCAGCTTCGCCTTCATCGAGTATAAGACACCTGCCCTGCCGTTCCACCAGGCTCTGCTCAAGGGCATAAAGGAAGCCTGGAAAACCCTGACCCTCTACCTGCGCAGCCTGGGCCTCCTCTTCCGGGGCATAGATCTGACCAAGGCGGTTTCAGGGCCGGTACGGATAACCTACATGGTGGGCGACATTGCCGCCGAAGGATTTGGAGAGAGTATAGGCGTGGGTTTAAGGTCAATGATCAACTTCCTTTCTCTCATCTCCGTGGCTCTCTGTATCATGAATCTTCTGCCTCTGCCCATTTTGGACGGCGGCATGATCCTGCTTTTTATCTTTGAAGCCTTTCTCCATAAACCGCTGCATCCCAGGCTTGTGGGCGTGTTCCAAACCGTCGGGGTGGTGCTGATATTCTCCCTCATGGCGTTTGCCCTTTTCGGCGACATTTTATTTCTGTCCAACAGATAGTTAGCGTCTGTCCACAAAGCCGGTTACTTTGCGGACAAACTATACATTTTTTTAGCCTTTAGGCTGCAAAAATGCGGATTCTAAAGTTAAGGAGAAACCGTATCATGAAACGGAAGATCCCCTGCTTTTGTGATAAATTTTTTTTTGTAGAGTTTCCTGAAGAACCGGATCTTGATGCCGAGCCTTCCTTCCTTGATGAAATGATGGACGGCTCCTTCATGAATTTTACCTGTCCTGCCTGCGGTAAACTGCATAAGCCCGAATTCCCCATCACGGTGCTCTGGCCCTCAAAAAAGCTCCGGCTGGAGGTCCTGCCGGAACTGGATCGCGGTTTATTTTACCGGCGTCAGGAAAATCCCGAAGACACCGAGACGGTTATCGGTTTTCCGGAAATGGTTGAACGGCTTGCGATAATCAGGGACGGGCTTGAACCTCTGGCGGTGGAGGTTCTCAAATACTTCCTTCTCCTCAAGGCCGATGAAAGCTACCCCGGCAAGGAGCCTGTAATAAGGTACGACAACTCTTCCGCAGCGGGACTGGAATTTCATATAAGCGGAATCCGGAAAGGTGAATACGGAATAAGCCGGATACCGATGGAAGTCTATGAAAAAACCTGCGAAGATTACAGAATACATCCCAAGGCTGAACTGTACAGGGGGTTGCGGGTAAAAACCTACCTTTCTGTACAAAACACCATTCGGCGGGATCTTCCCGGCCGGTTCAAAATGGAAGACTGACATGAAACACAGGGAGCTTTTCTGTACCGGTATGGTGATCATCACCATGTTTCTTGCCTCGCCCTGTTCCACGGCTCAGACAGGCCTTGTCTGGAACGGGGATATTCCCCTTCCTTCCGGACACAGGGACAGTGTAACAAAACTGATCCTCGACGGGGATACCCTGATAAGCGTTGGGGAAGACGGCTGTCTGGGACTCTGGGATCTGAGAGGCCGCAGGGCCCTGGATCGTTTTCAGATTAGCCCCCACCATATTTCCGGCGTCGAAAAACGGCCCGGAAAAAGCCAGATAGCCATTGCCGAAAGCGATGAGTTCGGATTTGACCGAATCTCCGCATGGGATTATCAGCAGAAAAAACAGCTCTTTAGTCAGTATTTCCCCGATCCGATCAACTATATCAACTATTCGGCAGGAGGAAACTTCCTTATTGCCGTCAGAGCGGGGAATGCAGGACTTATGTTCATTCATCCTGAAACCGGCGAGATTCTCCTCTCCCCCAAAAATTTGAGCGGAAACATAAGTTTCGCCGCTACCGGCCGTTCGGAGCGGAGCATGTTGGTCTATACGACATCAGGTTCCCTGTCCTACTGGGATCTGTCGGAAGGAACCGAAACAGGCAATTTTCAGACGCCTTCCAATCTTGTAAATACCCTGATCTTCGGGAATAACCGCTATCTGGCGGGTTTTGATACCTCTTCCCTGGTTCTTATAGATCTGGTTTCAGGGGACGTGCTGGCCCGTGAGCGGGGAGAAAGACGCGGCATCCTTATAAGCGGGGCTCAGTCTTCTTCTGCGGCCGGTGCAGGCGAATTTTATTCCCTGGACACCGAACGGGGAATTCTCAGCCGGTTCAATCCGGGTGCATCGGGCAGGCTTGAGATCCGGGGGAGGCAGGAACTTCCTTCAAACGGAAAATTCTCAAGCGCCCTGGTTCTCAATGACAGAAGCCTTATTCTGGGCAGCACGAAAGGAGAAATTTGGTTTGTGACTTCCCAGTCTCCTCCAGATATTCTAAAAACTAATTCCCAAGTCTCCATCAGTGAGATTGCCGTATCAGGGGACAGTCTTGCCTTCCTCAGCGGAAATGGCATGGGAACCATTCCCCTGGACTACCGGAATCTGGACGGCGGCATGGAATTCAGGCTGGAAACTGCGGCTCCCTACAACCGGATAAGCGGTATGGATGGGGGAAAGAAAGGCTCCTTCCTCCTCTGGCAGGGGGAAAATAACCGGGATCAGCCTGTTATACGGGATCCGGACGGCACGGAGCAGAAATTTGACGCACTCTCATTGCGGCAGCCTCTGCTTGCCTCTGCTTCCCGCGGTGAATACATTCTTTTTCTGGATTCAGGGGGAACGGGAAGGATTTTTTCAGATGACAGGGAACAGGTATTCTCCTTCTCTTCGGTAGGAGCCATGGATGCGGATTTTGTTTCGGAAGACAGCGTCATCCTGGGGAGAAGCGCCGTTTCGGGCAATAGTCCTTTTCTGCTTATCAATTTCAAAACCGGGGAAACAGTACCTCTGCAGTATCCGGCTTCTGTAGGCGGACGGGTCTATTCGGGCGCCTCGGGAAACATATACGGAGCGGCCTTTTCGGAAAACGGAGGGCTCAGAGACAGTTCCCTTGTCCGTCTGAATCCTTCCAATCCCCGGGAATCCGTTCCTCTGGCCAAATATGAGGGTGAAGATCCGCTTTTTTCAATCTGGGAAACAGACGCCATACCTGCATCCACCCTGGGAGGAGACGGCGCTTCAATCTACACACAGAATGGAGTGATACCTTTTGAATATTCAGGAGGAATCCCCCGGCGTATAACAGGTGGAAAGGGCTGTTTTATTGCCCTGGATTCGGACGGCGGCATCTACTGGCATGACAGCCGCACCGGGAAGCTGCAGGCCGTTTTCAGACTCTACACCGAAGAATGGCTGCTGGAAGTAAAGGGACGCGGTTTTTTGAAAGGCCCCGTAAAGCCCTCTTCCTAATCATGGGCCGGGTTCCTGCGGACTTTTTCGATGGCCCTGAAAACAGCCTCCTCTATGCCCTTCCGGTAATCCTCTTCGTTTATGGTCTGGACTGCATAGAGAGTACCCAGTAACGAGAAGCGGTAGAGCGGTTTTATCGAGTTAAGCGAAATGGCCGCCATATCCACCACGCATTCATTGCAGCGGCAGATCACTCCCGGATATGAAGCGAGCTGTTCTTCCAGTTCGGTAAGAACCATGTTTTCCGCTTCATTTTTTAGTAGATCGAATTCATATTCATCTCTGAAGGCCATATTCCCCTCCTGTCATTGTGAATAACTTTCTTCCCGGGCTCTGTTTTCAAATTTTGTATAGTTTCGCATGAAGGTCAAGGCCACATCCCCCGTGGGGCCGTTTCTGTTTTTTCTAAGGAGCAAATTTACCGGTACCCCGTCTGTTTTGAAGGTTTCCTGCTTTTGATCTTCCTTTTTTCTACCTGCCGCTTCATCGGGCCACTGGAGGAACATGACCAGATCTGCATCCTGTTCGATGGCGCCTGAATCCCGGATAGTGGAAAGATTGGGTTGTTCCTTTTCTGCTTCCCGGGTGAGCTGCACCAGGGTAACCAGGGGAATATCCAGTTCCCGGGCGAGGCTCTTGAGGGATCGTGAAATTTCTGAAATCTGATCCCACTTGGGTGTAGTGCTGTTATCCAACCTGATAAGTCCCAGATAGTCGATAAAAATTATTTCAACCTTCTGCTGGACACGGAGCCGCCGGGCCTGGGAGCGGAGATCGAGGAGCCTCATATTGGGCATATCAACAATATAAAGGGGAGCTTCGCTGATATCTCCCGCCGTATTCACCAGTTTTGCAAATTCACTTTCTTTGAGGAGCTTTTTTCGTATTTTATCCGCATCGATCTTTGCTTCGCTTGTGATGAGCCGCTGAGCCAGGGCTACATCAGGCATTTCCAGGGTAAAAAACGCGGCGGGGATCTTTTTGTGAATAGAAATATGGGCGGCCATGTTGAGGGCAATGGCGGTTTTCCCCCTGGAAGGCCGGGCTCCGATGATGATAAATTCCTGGGGATGGAAGCCTGAAGTAAGGGTATCAAGCCCTCTAAAGCCTGAGGGGATACCCGTATACTCCTGTTTGGAATAGTACTGCTTTTCGATGATGTCAATGGCCGCCGGGATAATCTGTCTTGTGCTCCGGTAGTGGAGAGTCTGGCGATTGTCGTTCAGTTCCAGGATACGCTGCTGGGCCTCTTCCAGAATAATCCGGGATTCGGTGGATTCGTCGAAGACCTTGAACCGTAGATCCCCTGCCACACGGAGCAGGGCACGCCTGAGAGAATAACCTGCCACGGCCTCTGCGTAAAATTCAATGTTGGCCCCCGAAGAGATCACCGAGGTAAGGTCCGCCACATAGGCGGCCCCTCCGGATTCTTCCAATCGGCCTCTCTGTTTGAGGGATTCGGTAACCGACAGAATGTCTGCGGTAAGGCCCTTGTCGGTGAGATCCCGTATGGCGTCAAAGATCATCTGATGTCTCTTCGAGGAAAAATCGAGAGGATCGAGGATCTGCAGGGCTGCGGCCACTGCCCCTGAGTCCATGAGCATGGCGCTCAGGGTTGCCCGTTCTACCTCATCGTCATGGGGCGGTACCTTATCCGGCATGCACAAGCCGCCTCCCGGCGGCATATATAACCAGCTTCCTTACGCTCGTAGCCCGAAGGAACACATGCACAAGCCGCCTCCCGGCGGCATATATAACCAGCTTCCGGCCCGCTATGCCTTGCCAGCGGGCAATGTTCACGGCCCGAAGGGGCGCATGGGCCGCTTATGTTTGAACTTCTTCGGCAGGGGCACTTTCCACCGGGACCTGAGCGGACTGGGCTTCGGCAGGAGGAACATTTTCCGCCGGCTGAGAAACAGTTTCTTCCCGGGGCTCTTCTCTTCTTCCCCTCCTGGGACGGGCCAGAACCGGAGTGCTTTCCGTTTTTATCTCCTGACCCACTACGGTAATACCGATTTCTGCGGCGGCGCTTTCATAAAGTTTAATAAGGGCCTTATACTTTCCGACAGTCTTGAAATTGCTTCCCATAAATTCGATCCGTTTCCGTTCCACCTGGAAGCCCTGTTTTGCGAGTTCATCCATGACGGTCTGAGTGGTCACTGCCCCATAGAGCCGTCCGTTGGCTCCGGCAGGCATGGTAATGGTCAGTTCCACATTTTCAAGCCTCTCTTTGAGACTTGCCGCATCTTTCCGTTTTTCAGCCTTCCGCCCGTCAATCTCTTCCTTCCGTCCTTCAAACAGCTTTACCGTCCGATCGTTATAGGGAAGGGCTATTCCCCGGGGAAAAAGAAAATTCCGGGCATAGCCTTTAGCTACATCCTTTACATCCCCCTCTTCACCGAGGGTGGAGAGATCCTTGTTCAAAATAACTTTCATAGCCGAGCTCCTTGAAAAAAGCCGTAAGACGTAAAATCTTAGCTTTTTTACAGTATAAGCATCCCATACAGAACACTTTTGGCAAACGAATTAATCCTCAGGAGTAGAGGACGGTTCACCGATTTTCAAAACCCGTAAAGGCAGCCAATTTTCAGCGATTCCCAAAAGCGTAAGCGCCCCCAGAAAAAATACATTGATTCCGGGACTTAGAAACATAGAGATTATCACAAAGAAGAAGAAAAAACGGCTTCCTTTTTTCAACCGGCTGACGAAAAAAAAGAGTATCCCCGTACCCTGGGCGAGAAACAACACCGCGGAGGCAAAAAGGACATTCCAGGCTGCAGTTTCCGCCAGAGAGACGGCGCTTAAACGAAAAACCAGGACAGCCGGGAGCGAAAAGGAGAGTATCCAGACAGGGAAAAAGTCCGCATGAAAGGCGGCAAGCCTCCTGGAAAGCGAATTAAAAGGCGCCGGCATGCCCCGGCGCTTGAAGTAACGGCCTGCAAGAAAGAAGGCAATTTCCCGGCTTAGAGTCAGGAGGAAAAGACAGGAAGCAAAACCGCCGCCCCTCAGGATAAGGTTTCTGATGATCTCAACCAGTCTGCCGGAATTCAAAAAACGCTCCATGCTTTCTGCGGCGGCGTTTCCGGGCTGAGCTGTATAGACTTTCAGCAATGCTTCTGTCTGGGATTCTATAAAGAGATTAAAGGTCTCCCCGTTGGAAAAACCAAAGAGGATCAGGAGAAAAACAAGAAAACTCAGGATAGATCCAATGATGATACGGTATGGGGTTTTAAGACTTAGAAGTCCTGTCATGGGGGGAATCATGATCCAAAGGAACGATGCGGAGGTAAGGGCTATGACCAGTATGTCAAGGCCGATAATTCCAAAGCTTCCGGGCCCCGCAACAGGAGAGCTGAAAAGCATGAAAAACGCGGTCAAAAATCCGTTAAAAACAGCCATGACCATGGCCGCAGCCCAAGCGGTTTGAGAATTTGAGGTCAGGGCGGTAAACCCTAAAGGAACAAGAAACAGAAACGAGAGGAGCCCGCTCCGTAAAAAAAGAGTACTGAACCCCAGACTCACCAGGAAGGGTAGCGGACGGATACCCCTCAACGCCGTATCCATAGCTGTCCGGCTGAATTTAATCGGCGACAAAGGGCAGGAGGGCGATGATCCGCGCCCGCTTTATTGCCAGAGCCAGTGCCCGCTGATGTTTGGCACAAGTTCCGGTAATGCGCCGGGGAAGGATCTTGCCCCGTTCTGTAATGAAGCGACGGAGCGTATCCGCATCCTTGTAATCAATTTTGAGCTTCTGGGTACAGAATTTACAGACCTTTTTTTTAAAGAAGACCTTACCCTTACCCCGGCCCCGGTCTTCACCATCCCTGCCGTCCATCTGTACATCCATTCCCCTGTCCCGTTCCGGACGGGGGGCCCTTTCTTCCATATATTTTTCGTCAGACATATTTACTCCTTCATTGGTTTTAAAATGGTATATCGTCGATAAAATCGTCTACGGCAGGGGGAGGAGCGCCTTCCCGGGAACCCCGATCCTCCCCGGAAGAACGATCCTGTCCGGATTGAGACCAGGAGCCGCCGCCCGGCTGGGCAGAAGCCTGCTGTCCGTCATTTCTGCTCAAAAGCTGGATATTGTTTGCTATAATCTCCACTTTTGAACGGTTCTGACCGTCCTGCTGCCAGCGATCCTGCCTGAGTTCACCGTCGATTCCCACCATTTTTCCCTTGATCAGATGCTGGTTTAAAGCTTCCCCGCTTCTGCCCCAGAGGACAATATCGAAAAAGCTGGCTTCTTCCACCCATTGATCACCGTTCTTCCGATTGCGGTTTACTGCTATGGAGAATTTACAAACCGCCTGACCCGATGCGGTATACTTTAGTTCCGCGTCCCGGGTAAGCCGCCCGATAATGATAACACGGTTCAGATCAGTAGCCACCTGACACTCCTATTCCTCTATCTTGATAAAGAGATACTTGAGGAGATTTTGGTTGAGTTTGAAAATCCGGTCGAGGGCACTTATCTTGACCGGATCCGCCTTGACGATGAAGAGGACATACTTTCCTCTTCTCCGTTTCTGGATTTCGTAGGCCAAATCCCGGTCACCGGTTTCTTCGGTCTTTTCGATCTCCACGCCGTTGGCAGTTAAATTGGCAAGAAGCATTTCCCTGCCGGCTTTATGCTGGTCTTCCTCCAGAGGAAAGACGACCACGAGTTCATAGCGACGCATAGGTCCTCCTTATGGACTTCTGTTTTTCCCGGCAAAACCGGGTTCGGCCTGTCTAAGGGACAGACAAAGAGGTTACTGTAGTTTACTAAAAATGGAAAGTTTTGTCCAGCACGCAAAGAGATCGTGTACGTTTGCCGATATTATTGATATGAATAAGAGGATAAATTTTGAAGATAACATCTTTATGCTCAATGCCCGGCTTAGACTGGTGCAGGATCAGCTACATCTTGATACGGACCCGGTATTGTTTTTACAAAAGACCCTGGATGATGTGATCTTTATTGATTATGTTCTGGGAATATTGCTCGAACAACTGCTTCAAAATGAGCGGCTTCTCGAAAGGGACGAACAACTGGGAAATCTTTCCGAGCTGGAATGGCAATTTTCACAGGCGCTTTCAGGCTTGCACAACGAACTCGAAAACAGCGGGAATCCGGATACTTCCGGGTTTACCGGTAAACTTGACATTCTGGAAGAACATAACCGTCTCCGAAAGGACAGCATTTCAGGAGCCTCACGAAAGGGTAATTCGGGAAACGACGAACCCCTGGTCAGTTCCGATGAATTGAGTCAGCTTCTCAAAGATTTTTAGTCCGGGGTAACAGATAACAATAGTATGCGAATTACCGGTGGTATGTTAAAAGGGCGGCAGGTGTATATCCCTCCTGGTGTGATACGGCCCAGCATGGATCGTATGAGGGAATCGGTATTCGCCATCCTGGGGGATCTTGCCGGCCTTTCCTTTTTGGATCTCTTTTCCGGTACGGGAATTATTGCCCTGGAAGCCGCTTCCCGCGGCGCCGGGCCTATCGAGACGGTGGAAGCGGATCCCGGTAAACGCAGTATCCTAATCAAAAATATTTCGATTGCACCGGTACGGATTCAATGCCATTTTATGGCTGCAGAACTCTATGTTAAACGGGCAAAGAAAACCTTCGATGTTATCTTTTGCGATCCTCCCTTCCGCTACGGCTATAAATGGGAACTAATCGGTAATATTGCCGCTTCTCCTCTTGTAAACAGAGAAACCAGGCTTCTTATCCACCATCCCCGAGAGGATCGTCACGAAGAGGAGATCCCTTCCCTTTCCCTGAAAGACCGGCGGGAATACGGAAGATCCGTTGTGGATTTTTATCAGGGTAGAAAAAATGACCCCTCTAATGGGGCATAAAAAACAGATTGTCTTTGACAAATCAGAAAAATATGATTAAGATTATATGAAAGAGGATCTCAAAAACCCGGCAGGTTTTATTTATGTTGAAGGGTTTAAAGGGATAATAAACCCCGAATACAAATACCTTATGAGAACAACATATTCTGAGGAAGTACTGATTTATTCAATCGAGAATAAATCAATGTTGCTTGAGCCTGTTCCAAAACTAATTGACTGTGCGCTAATGCGCACGGTTTTGGAACAGCCTCGCTTTAATACGGTATTTGCGCGGTGAAATGAGCAAATACAGAGGGAAACACTGATTGACGTCATTTAATCAGCGGTTCCCTGATTAGTGTCTGTCCATAAAGCCGGTTACTTTATGAACAGAACTTTGTATTTTATAAGATAGTCTGTCTATAATGTGTCCACATTATAGACAGACGCTAATTAGGCTGAAAATGGATTATAAAAAAGTATTTGAAAAGTTTGATGGTGAGAATTCTTTTATCAAAACTACCGGCCAGACAGTGCTGGATGCTTCCCAAAAAGCAGCCCTTAACCGAAAAGGTAATACAATTTTTAATAACGGAGATATTGAAGGAGCCAAAAGGATCTTTATTACTACCGGTTATTCTGACGGCCTTGTCCGGATCGGTGACGCATACAAGGCCCAGGGCCGGCTTCTGGATGCCCTTAAAATGTATTGGCAGGCGCCTGACAAAACAAAGGCGGAACCCATTATTATGCAGCTGTCCCAGTTACTGCAGAATCTTATGCAGGAGGACGAGGTAGTACCAAATGAGTAAAATGGATAACCGGGCAGAACCCGCCGCCGACGAGGATCGGATGCTCTCCCGCGCAAACAGGTTCTCAGGATCTCTCCCGGAGCAGGAAACAGGACTGGAACTTTCCGGGCTTTCCAAAAAAGGCTACCAGCTTCTGAAAGAAAACAAGAGCGGCGAAGCGGTTGATTGTTTTTCCAAAATTCTCGCCATAGACGAAAACAATAATTATGCGCTGGTGGGTATGGGAGACGCTGCCCGTAAAAGGGGAAACTTCAAGGATGCGATAGCATACTATCAGCACTGCCTCTCATCCCACCCCGGAAACAACTATGCCCTTTTCGGCCTTGCCGACTGTTACAAGGCACTGAATCAGTTCCATAAGGCCATTGAAATATGGGAGCAGTATCTCAAGCATGATGACAAAAACATAACGGTTCTAACACGAATTGCCGATGCATACCGGAAAGTACGGGATTTCAAACATTCAAAGTCGGTATATTTGCAAGTGCTTGAAGTGGAAGAAGCCAATCCGTATGCGATTATAGGACTGGGGCATCTCCACTACGACTTCAAGGAATACCGGGAAGCTCTTTCCTATTGGGAAAAGATGCTCAACATAAACCGGGAAAATGTAGATCTACGGGTTCTTACCTCCATTGGGAACTGTTACCGGAAACTCAAAATTTTTGACAGCGGTATTGTTTTTTTTGAACAGGCTTTAAAGCGGGAACCTTACAATTTTTATGCCCTCTTTGGCCTTGCGGACTGTTATCGCGGGATGAATATGCAGGATCGCTCTTTAGAATACTGGAACAGGATTCTGGAGCAGGATCCCCGGAACAAGGTGATCCTTACCAGGGCAGGAGACGCATACCGGCAGCTCAAGGAATTTGACAAGGCTACGCTCTATTATGAGCGGGCGTTAAACATCGAATTTGACACGTATGCCGTACTCGGCCTGGCTTTGATTGCAAAGGATCAGGGCCGCTATGACGAGTCTTCAGAATCTCTGCGGCGGCTCATTCAGCAGGATCCCAAAAACTACCGGCTCTACATGGAACTTGCCGATTCAAGGATCAGAAAAGGCGCCAAACGGGAGGCGGTAGAAGTTCTGGAAGAATGTCAAAGACAGGGACTGCGGCATACCGGTATTACCGAAATGCTGGAACGCCTCCGGTGAAAACTGTCCTCGCGGGTCTAAAGCCGGCAGAACTTGAAAAAATCCTTGTTCCCCTTCCCTCCTACAGGGCAAAACAGATCTTCGCTTGGATTCAGGGAGGAGCAAAAAGTTTTGAGGAGATGAGCAGCCTTCCCCTGTCCCTCCGCCGGAAACTGGGAGAAAAATTTCTTGTCCGCGGAGGCGTCCTTGCAAACTGTCTCGAAGACAGTGATGGAACAAAGAAACTACAGCTTGAACTTACCGACGGGGCAAAGATAGAAACGGTGCTGCTTACCGACGGGAATGAACGCAGGACTGCCTGCCTTTCCACCCAAGCGGGATGCCCCGCAGGCTGTGTTTTCTGCAAAACCGGCGCCCTGGGTTTCCGCAGAAACCTTACTGCGGCAGAGATAGTCGAGCAGTTCCTCTTTTTACAGGATTACTGCGGTGCTATTTCCAATCTGGTGATCATGGGAATGGGGGAACCGCTTTACAATCTTGAAGAACTGTACAGAACCCTTGCCCTCTTTAAGGAACGGGGCATTTCTCCACGCAGAATCACTGTTTCCACAAGCGGCGTTGCGGAAGGAATACGGAATCTGGCCGATAAGGGGCCGCCTGTAAGACTGGCTCTTTCTCTTACCGCCGCCCTTGCGGAAAAACGGATAGCCCTTATGCCCATAACAAAAGCCAATCCCCTGCCCCTCCTCAAAGAAGCCCTGCTCTACCACCAGGAAAAACGCAGACAACGGATAACCCTTGAAACGGTTCTGCTGGGAGGAATCAACACCGGGGATGCGGATGCAGAGGCCCTCGCATCTTTTGCACGGGGACTGGATGCGGTAGTAAACCTGATACCCTGGAACCCCGTAGAGGGTCTGAAATTTCAGGGGCGCCCCTTGAGAGAACCGGGGACTGCGGAATGCAGGGCATTTGCGGACATGCTTGAAAAGAAGGGCCTAAGCATCACCCGGCGCTACCGTAAGGGCCTGGGTATCTGCGGCGCCTGCGGTCAGTTGGGGGCGGTATAGGCTTTTTTGGCTTGAGCTTGCTCCAAAATTATGATCCTGCCGTATCGCCGGATTTTGGAACAGCCTTGCTTGGCCGTAAAGTACTCCGGGTTTTATGCTTTTTTTCCGAATATTTCCGACAGGCTTCCACATAGGCAATGATATTTTCCCAGTGTACCTCCGGCTCCAGCACGTGAGTAGGAGCAACCATCATTCCTCTTTTGGGCCCCATAGTGTCCAGGCACTCCTTTACGGCGATCTTTACTTCCGAGGGACTTCCAAATGGCATGACTGTTTGGGTGCCGGTGTATCCATGGAAAGACAAACGGTCTCCATAGGCGCTGACAATTTCCCGGTAATTCATGGATTCAGGTTGTATCGGATTTCCGGTGGTATCCGTTACTTTGATATCCGGAACATTACGCCAGGGCATGTCAAAAAAATCTTCATAAGAAAGATCCGATCCGGTCTTTTCCCTGTACACATCAACAAGATAGGGAGTCAAACCGAACTGCGGCGGGATATACTCAAAGCCCTTCCTCCGTAACAGGGACAAAAGATTTTCACGATGGTTCATAGATCCTCTCTATTCCAATTCATTTGACTGATATTCATTATAGCGAAAGGCTGTTCCAAAACCCGGTTGGTTTTGGAACAGGCTCACGATACTATAAAGAATCGGCGATAGGGGTCAAGAACAGGGGAAAGGCTCCGCGTAATTTTACCGGACCTCCAGCCTCGCTGTCTCGTCCGGAAGCAGTAAGAGTTGCGTGTTTACTGTTTTCCGGTCAAGATAGATTCCCGGTTCGGTATCTATGATTTTACCGTCTTTGAAAAGGCTGTTTCCAAAAAAACGTAACCCGAGTGTAATGGAAAAGCCGTTACGGTTCCGCACGGTATATTCCGGGTGGTTATGGGAAATGTCAAACCGTCCCGCTCCGAAGGGTGCGTTTTTCCAGTTAAAATCAAGAAAATCCAGTGGTGAAAACCGGAGTGTCTTTTCCGGAGCGTCGTAAACTATGCCGAACCAGTCGTGAATGATGAGCGCCAAAAGAGCCCCCGACGCCCAGCCGCATTTTCCGGGCATCCGCTTCATACCGCCGTGATCCGTTGCCCCGGAAGAATAGGGCCACCACCATATGGAACCGTCCAAATCCGTTAATGCCCTGATAACCGCAAAATATCCCGGATTACCGTCGTAGGTTTCTTTATCAACAACATTCGCCGCGCCGGCAACATAGCCGGGGAAGGTAGAATCGGTGCATTTTTCCCAGAGTATACCCCGGCTTAGCGGGCGGTAGAATTTATTATGCTCCGTCATGGCAAAATGGGTGTAATTTTTATAAATTGCGTCGTCATATTTCAGAAAGCCGTAGAAGGGTGACAGGGTGGTATCGGTCTCCTCGCCGTCATGAATCAGGTAGAGTTCCTGATCGTTACGGTTGAAGAATTCATAGAACTGTACACCGAAACCCTTGTTTTTTTCCAGGAACTCCTCCGGCGAAGAGGCCTTCATTTTTTCCCGTAATTCCGGTTCCCCGTCCCCCCATCCTTCAAGAAGCTGGGGACCAAAGGGGCCCTTATCCGTTACGCATCGAGCCATCAGTTCCCGCTTTACCTTTTCAGCCACAGCCCGGTAATCGGACGCCCTCTGCCGCTGGTCAAGCTTTTCCAGGATACAGGCGAATCCCGCAAGGGCCGCAAAAACCGTAATATTGGAACCGGTGTGGTAATTCCCCATGGAGAGCCCGTCGGAGATCCATACCGAAGGGAAGAGCCAGATGTCCGGATCAGGACGGGTGTCAAGCATCTTTTCGATAACTCCTGTCAGGGTCTCCGCCAGTTCAGGCCGTTTGGAAAAATATCCAATATCCCCTGTGGCATGATAATACTGACCGGCCATAAGAACGCCGTTTAATGAATTGGAAAGGGAATGTTTTACACCCCCCGGAAACCGACGCCCCGCAGGACGGACACCCCATTTTGAGAACCATTCCATGCTTTTGGCAAATAGATCAGGGTCCATCCAGGCCAGGGGCAGGAGGGAATAGTACATATCCTTCATCCAGATTTGCAGGATTGTCGGATTGGTCCCCCAGCTTGAACCGGCAATGAGGGATTGGGAATCCATGCCTATACACTGCTGGCACTGATGGGCGGTACGCTGAAAAAATTCCGCCAGGAATTCATCACCCTTGACGGTAAGATCCCCCGTCAGGTTCCGGTAATAATCAAGAGTTTCATTGAGCCAGTATAAGACCCCCGCCGAAAGTTCCCTTTGTTCAGTTTCCCCGTAAACGGTGGTATAAAAAGCAAAATCATCTTCGGCGCCCGGGAATAGTCTGACCGGGACATGTTCTTTCCTGTCGCCGTTTTCCATCCTGATGTCCGGCGGCAGGTTGTCGTTCCCAACCTCACTAAAATGTGCCGCCGCGGGGATCTTGACGGCCCCTTCAAAATAAGCATCCGAAACGTTTCTGATATGTACGATACCATAAGCCGCCCGGGGCCGTATTGATCCGTTTCCGGCGATAGGGGCAAAGTGAATAACGGTAACCGTAATTCCGGGCAGAAAAAATTCCGTGGCGGGAATTACATTTTCTATAAGAAAAGTCCTGACCTTTCCCTGATAATCAGCAAGCCGCTGTTCCGTATTATTATAGACAAGAGAAAACGAAAGGTTTTTAAATACCCTTGAATGTTTATGCACCCATACACCGGGAATACTGTCCGCATATTCGTTTTCGTCAAAGAATGTAAGATACCGTATCTCACCACTGGGGGCAACACAGACAATAACCTTGTTGTTTCCGATGTCAAAAGAAGCTTCCCGGGGATCTGAACCGGATGCATACCGGCTTTCGGGATGTCCAAAGCTGAATTTTCCGTTTTCTCCTTCAACCCAGAAGTACCTGCTTCTCGGAGAGGAGAGAATTTCGTTTAATGTCTTTTTCATTGTATATCTCCTGCTATCCTTTTATGCCGGTCATGGTTAATCCGGCGACAAATTGACGGTTCACTATCGTAAAGACCGCCAGAATCGGAATTGAAGCGATAAACGAAGCGGCCATGGTCGGCCCGTATTTCAAAGTATTGGAATCGGTAAAATATGCTATGCCAACCTGTATGGTACGCATTGTTTCTTTATTAATTGCAATTAAGGGCCACATAAAGTCATTCCAGACACCCATAAAGGAAAAAATAAAGAGCGCTGCAAAAGCAGGCATACAATTAGGGGCGATAACTTGAAAAAGAACCCTGAAACGACTTGCGCCGTCAATAAAAGCGGATTCATCCAGTTCTTTGGGCATGGAAAGGAAAAACTGCCTGAGCATGAAAATTCCAAAAACAGAAATTAATCTTGGTACTATCAGGGCGGCATAGGTGTTCAAAAAACCAAGTCTGCTTATAATAAGATAGAGAGGGGTTATCAAAACATAGCCGGGTATCATCATGGTACCCAAAAAAATCATAAAGATAACATTTCTCCCGGCGAAACGTATCCGTGCGAAGGCATATGCGGCCAGGGTTCCTATCAGGAGCTGTCCGACGGTTGAAACCATGGACACAAAAACAGAATTAAGGAGCATTCGTACAATCGGTACAAGGCTGATAACCTGCCGGTAATTTTCCAGGGTAGGCGGAGTGGGTATCCAGTTGGGAAGCCAAATCTGTTCCCGTACCTTAAACGAGGTGGAGATCATCCAGAACATGGGGATGATCATAAAAAAACCGCAGGCAATTAATACCGCCGAAAGAATTAAACTGCCGGGGTTGTATTTTGAGTGAAGCATGCCGCCCTCCTAATAATTCGACCTGTTCTGTATCTGCATCTGGATAAGAGTAAGAATGAAAATTACTCCGAACAAAAGCCAGGCAACGGTTGATCCGTAGGGCAGATCAAAGGATACAAAACCCGCTTTGTATATCATATAGACAACAACGGTGGTAGCCCCCACGGGGCCGCCGCTGGTCATCACAAAGATCTGATCAAATACCTGGAATGAATTGATAATTGAGGTGATCACAAGAAGCCATGAGGTATTGGCCAGAAGGGGAAAGGTTATTTTGATGAATTTTTGCAGTCCGTTGGCGCCTTCAATTGAGGCGGCTTCATAATAATCGTTTGAAATACCCTGCAGGGCAGCAAGGTAGATCACCATGTGATACCCAATCCATTTCCAGATACTCATTATTATAATCGCAAGGAGCGCGAATTGAGGGTCCCTGAGCCAGGGTATGGGACCTATCCCTACCAATCCGATCAGGCGGTTAAAGAGTCCTGACGCTTCCGGACTGTACATCCGGCTCCATACTTTACCGCATACAGTTGTTGAAAGAACTACGGGAATAAAAAACATGGCCCTGATAAGATTTTTCCCGATAATGCTTCGATTCAGGAGCACCGCCATGATGAGTCCGATAGCCATCTGAAAAAAGACAACGCTGAAGGTATAGACCATTGTATGGGAAAGGGAAGACCAGAATTCGGGATCATGAAGCGCTCTGGCGTATTGTTTAAGGCCCACAAAGGAAATGTCCGTTAATTTGATGCCGGTTCTCTCATTGAGGCTTAAATAAAAACTGAAAAAGAAAGGGTAAACAACAAATACGGCAAAATAGATGAGCGCGGGAAATACAAAAATATATCCGTCAATATTCTCCCGTTGTTTAATGGACAGCGATTTCATGGTATATACCGCCTCTTTGAATTCCTAAAAGGATCGACAAAACCGGCAAAAACCGATACAACCGGTTTTCATCGATCCTATCAGGAAGTTAAGAAAACAAAAGGGAACCGTTATTTTCTGTTAATCGCTTGCAGGAAAGCGTCATATCCGGCCTGAACCGCATCCTTTGAATTTATCCTGCCGTAAATTGCCTGCGAGATTGGCACTGACATCGCCTCGGAAGCGGCTGCGTAATTGGAGCTCGCCGCACGCATACGGGCGTTCGGCATGGACAAAAAAGCCGCTTTGATTCCGGGATCTCCGTCAATGTAAGTTTGATAAGCCTGGCTGTTAGCAACACTTTTTCTTGTAGGGACTTTGCCTGTAGAACAAATCAATACTTCGGCGGGTTCGCTTAACATAAATGATACATATTTCCAGGATGCGTCTTCGTGTACTTTATCCGAAGGGACTATCATCAAATGCTCACCGCCGGTATTTGTAGCCGGCGCCTTGCTGTAAGGCAGTGGAGCCGCTCCGAGATCGGAGCCCAGGCTGTCCAGGAATTTACTGCTGCTCCAGCAGCCGCCCATAAGCATTGCGGCTTTTCCCTGATCAAAAGCATCATCCGGCGGAGCCAGGGTAGAGATTTTGTTATCAATAAGATCAACTATAAATTGCAGGGCCTCTACACCTTCGGCGGAATTGAATTTTGGCTGCCAGCCGGCGTCCCACATCTCACCCCCGTTCTGCCATACAAGCGTTTGAAACATCCATGAGAGATGTTCATAGTAACTATCGCCTGAAAAATCAAAAACTACCGGTAATATCCCGGCCTCCAACAATTTTTGGCCGTACTCAACCAAATCGGTCCAGGTAACCGGCGGTTTTTCAGGATCCAAACCCGCATCCTTAAAGAGCTTTTTGTTGTAGAAAAGAATGAGATTATTCGCGTACCCATGCAGGGAGATCTGTTTGCCGTCAATATTGCTGTAATTCTTCAGATTTTCATAGAAATCATCAGGACTGATAGAAGGATCATTTTCCAGGTAAGGATTCAGATCCACCAGGCCGGTAAGTTCATTGACAATCGGCGCGTAGAACATATCAATCAGGATTACATGCGGAAGTTCCGAACCGGCAGCGGATGAAACCTGAACCTTCTGTACCAGTTCCGTATGGGACGGAATAAATTCATCCGTAACAGATACTTCACTCTGGGATTTGTTGAACAGATCGGTAGCCTGCGGGAAATTATTATTGGGTCCGTACATTTCCCAAACGATAATTTTTACCGGTCCTGAGGCGGCGGTCCCGCCGGATCCGGCGTCTTTTTTTCCACTACAGGCGCCGAATACAACCAGTATGGCCAGTACACATGCCGCTGATATCCGGTGGATCATCTTTTTTTTCGCCATTTCATACCTCCTGTGAATCTTGCTTTATTCGATTTCTATATCAAGGCGTTGTACGGCGAAGTTATAATCACCGAAACTGCCTGATGAAATTAGGATAATCCTGCTTTGCCGGTAAGGCCATTGAAAATTGTCCTAAACATTTATGCTTTTTTGCTCATGTGTACTCTTGTTTCTTGCATCTGCGAACAAGGTTATGCTATAGTAAAGCAGTAAAATTGAAGGCGGGGAGGATGTTTATGGTATTGGGAAGGGATAATGCCGTGATAGTTAATAACCATCGGCCGTTTAACTATCATTCCCCCATAATCCGCCAGCCCGTATTGCTGGATGTAGGTATTTTTACCGGAGAAACTAACTGGAAAGCCTTTCCCCACGTTCATTCCGAATCGGCTGAACTGGTCTTCGCCGCCCGTGGAAACGGCTTTGTTCATATAAATGAAGAAACATTACCTTTCAACAGCGGCGACATCTTTGCTGTCAATCCCGGTTTGATCCACCATGAGGATTTTACCGCTTCGGCGGAATCCTGTTTGTTGTATATGTGTCAATTCAGCATGCTTCAGCTATATGATGTGCCTTCGGGTCACATCCTGCCTTCCGGAATACCCGGGGTGATCCATACCGGAGAGCTGATGAATACTTTTATCCGGATTTTCACAATCCTCTTTGAGGAAAGCTGCAATCAGTCGTTTGGCTACGAACGTATCCTCTATGCCCGCCTGGAGTCGTTAATATTGAATCTTTACCGGTTATATAAGCCTTTTTTGCATCAGGATTATCCTGCCGGCAGTGATCATGCCAATATTGCCGTTACCGCCAAGGTTTTTATCGATCAACACATCCATAGCGGCATAAGCCTTAAAGATATCTGTGCCGCCCTGTCCGTAAGTAGTTCGTATCTTTGCCATGCCTTTGCCGCTTATTACCGCATATCCCCCATTCAGTATCTGATCGGACGCCGGATAAACGAGGCCATGCAAATTCTGATAACCTCCAATTTGCCGGTAAAAGAAATCGCCAATATGGCCGGTTTTGACAATCTGTCCAATTTCAACACCCATTTTCGCCAGCAGGTTGGAATCAGCCCCTCCCAATTCCGGGAAAACAGAAGAATTAAAGTAAAAAATACGAATCGCTGGACCAGCCTTATATACAAGGAAACTTTTTCAAAAAGTCAAATTTTGAAAAAATCTCCGAGCGTAAAGGATGTAAAATGCCTTGTTACAAAGTAAAAACTTTTGCCAGAAATTTCTATTCCCTCAAGCAGGGTCCGTCCGTTACGGATGTAACGAAGATAAACATTTGTATTGACTGGCAGGCGGATATCCATTCCCATACATGGGCGGAAATCAAATTTGTTACCGAAGGGAGCGGACGCATCCTGATAGGCAGCGGCATACATCCTATAAACAAGGGAGATCTCATAATTGTTAATCCCGGAATTCCCCACTATGAGGAATTCCGCAGAAACTATTCCGCCGATTCATCCCTCTGTTTTTTCTCATGCTGTGTGGAGGATTTTGAAACTTCCATGCTGCCTCCGAACCATCTTCTTCCGGTTCATTGTCCGCCGGTGCTTA
Source organism: Treponema sp. (assembly GCA_031278095.1). Classification (GTDB taxonomy): domain Bacteria; phylum Spirochaetota; class Spirochaetia; order Treponematales; family Breznakiellaceae; genus JAIRNJ01. The sequence goes on along the minus strand of JAITLC010000154.1, from coordinate 5,209 downwards.
AAACCGGAGAAATGGCCGAAAAATTTCTTTCGGCATTTACTGAAATATTTGAGGAACGTGAGGCGGGAAGGGAATGGTATGCCGATATATGCAAAAATCTCTCTTACGAGATTGTAATGCTGACCCTCAGGCTCCTCCATGAAAAATACGATCTCTCCTTGCAGTGGCAGAACGACAGGAATGTTGACCTGGTGAGGCAGTTTATCGATCAGCATTTTACCGAAAAAATAAATTCAAAAATGATAGCGGAAAAACTAGCCATGAGCCGGCAGACGCTGTATCGGCTGTTTCAGAAAGGAACTTCCTCTCCCGCACGGTACACGATCCAAAAACGCATTGAATTCGCCAAGCGGCTCATTCTGGAAACCGATGACAGTCTCCAGAGCATTGCGTATAAGACCGGGTACTCGGATTACAGTTCGTTTTTTACGGTATTTAAGAAAAACGTAGGAATTGCCCCGAATGAATTCCGTCAGTTTCACGGAATGAACGTTGCTGTCCCTGATTATCATTAAAAGGAGTACGGTATGTTGGACAAATTGACATCCTGGGATGATCTGGAATTCCTGCAGGCGGAGGAATTTCAGTGCGGCGTTCCGGGAGATACCGCAGATACGCTTACCGGGAAACTTTATGAGGAACCTCTGTTGATCCAGTCAAACGCCAGGATTCTCATTGGTCACGGCGTAAACGGTATGTTTCGTTTCGCCGCGTATCCTTCCCGCATATACCCCGTCCCCATAAACTGCCCTGATTTCGGTTTTGGCCAGGGTATGTTTTATCATACCGACAACGCGGTTTACCTGGGCGATTGTTATTATTCGCTGATTTCAGGCGGAAAGAAGGTAAACCTGGCCGATCCCGGCAGGGCAGCCGAAACCCGCTACGGCCTTCATTTTCTGCCCATAACCAGAACCACAGAAGAGGCGCTCAAAATAACCATAACAAGCTGCGCTCCTGTAGCGGAAAAGGGGGCTGCGGTATTACGGGGCGCTCCGCTGCCCGGCCCGGCCGGCGTTGTCTACAGCATCACCATAAAAAATACCTCCGCGGACACCGCAGAGGGGATCCTTTCTCTGAATGTCTCAGGAACCCTGATCGGGGATTATGAGGATCTGGATGCCAAACTAAGGGACATCAATAAGGCGGAGAGCCGAATCAGACGGAACACCCTGATTGTCTCCAGGCCGGAGGGCAGCGCCGGTGTCCATCTCCAGGGGGGAAAGCTTATTTCCTGCGATTCGGACTGCTGTTTTGAGCGTCCCTATGCTGTCCCGCCGGGAGAGTCCCGTACCTTTACTGCGTATATAGTCATGGGTCTGCTTTACAACGACATAATGGAAGAACTTTACAGGATGATGCGCCGCGATCCCCTGGACTGGCTCTCCTCAACCGTCGCGTTTTGGCAGGAACGCCTGCCGCGGATCGAGCTGTCCGCCCTTGAGGGCGGCAATTTGACCGCCCGGCTGCACGAATTCTTTATCCGTTGCCTGTTGGATAATTTTAACTGTCTTCAAACCGACAAGGACGGTAATTTAATTGCCCACCGCCAGGGGGCTCCGTCCCACGGATTTGGTACCGTCTGGGGAATAGATTACGAGCCGACCATTATTTCCGCGGCCATGATCTGCCCGGAACTGGCGGAAAGAGCCCTCATTTTCCTGCTGGACAGAACAAGGCCGGCGTCATCCTATTGCAAACCGAATCATTCGGTTCCCATACTCTGCGCCCCTGTGGTTATCGCGGCGTATCTTCTCAGACAAACCGGGGATCTTGGCCTCTTTACCAGAACCCCGCAGATGCCGGATGCCCTGATAGGGATTATGGAAGAGGTTTTGAGTTATAAACACCATGATGAAACGCTCTTTGCGACCTACTGGTCCAGTGACGGCCTTACCGGCAGGCGTTATGACTACGGGACTAATGTGAAACTGTTCTACGCCTTTACGGGTCTGTCGTACATTCTTAATGCCCTGGGCAGGGACGGGGCGAAATATGAAAAAATAGCCGGAGAAATACTGGCGTCGATTGAAAAAACCATGCTTGTGGACGGACCCTTTGGAACCATGCTCTCAGGCGGGACCAACCTGGATTCCGGCGATGAGGGGATGTTTATAAAGGACAACCGATTACCGTATTACGACGGCGAAGACACAAGCACCATGCTGGCCCCGGTGTACGGCGCATGCGAAGACAATTACGCTCCTCTGGTTAATTACCATCGGTTCGGGCGGTCAATTTTTTGTGAAAACTACCAGGCCGAAACCGATCTGCGCGCCTGGTTTGCCGTACCGCCTTTAGCCAACGACGGAACCGCTGTTCTGGCCGGCCTCAGCGGGGCGGTTTCCCGGAACGAGATGATCGATACGGGAAATACGGTGGTACGTTTTATCGATCCCGTAACCGGGAGCCTTTGGTGGTGGCCCAACGGGTGGAAGGAGTGCAGAAAACTTACCAGGTGCAGCCAGGGGCAGGGGGCATGGGCGTGGCAGTACAGGAGCCGCTGGCTCGGAATTGAAACCGATTCCCTGACCCGTAGCCTGGTCATTAACCCCAAGGGTCTTCCTTCAAAACTGCATATCCGTCCGTCAAAGGCCATGGGATTGCCCTTTGAAATTGAATATGATGAAGCGGCCGGTGAATGTAAAATCAGCAATACGGACGATCAAAGCTGGAATGTGAGAGCCGCCTTCAGAAAACCGGGTTGCGGCGCTGAAGGCGAGCGCGATACCAGTTGCGGCGCGGTTCCCCCCAAAGGCGTCATCGTCTTAAAAAAGGAAACAAAAAAGACCGGACTTGTAAATCCGGATGGTTTTTCCCGGAGAGACATCGTCCTGAGGGAAACGGCCGTCTTTGGCAGGGACGGAATCCTGTTCACAAGGCGCGGGGGCCTCTGGTTCTGGCTGCAGTCTGACCGGCCTGCCTTTGATCTGCGTTTTGTAATAGGAAACGGAACCGGTTCCGACTGGAAGGATCTTAAAGTGACCCTTCATCTGCCCCAGGACTGTTCCGCATCGGCCCGCGGACAGGGAATGATGGTATTCCCCAACGACGTGGCGGAAAGACGGTGCCGCCGGTGTGTCTGCCATGGGGGAACATTACCGGCGGGGGAACGCACCACCGCGTCGTTTACATTCTATATGCCCCTGCTCCGCAGGATACATCAGGTAAAACTTAATAAGTCCAGGCATCTTTTTGAGGCTCCTTTGACCGATGACGCGCTTATTACCACAAGGGATATTGCGGCGCCTGACATTGTATCCCTCACCGCGGATCTGGAGGCCCTCACTCTTGACGGGAAGCCGGTAAAGCGCAGCCTTGAATTTAAGGCCGGTTATATGCCGGATACGGGCGGCTGAACTGTTAAAAGACTGAATAGTTACAATCTTTCTTCCCATCCTGTTTCGGCTATGATTGGCTGGAACTTTCCTTTTTTTCCGGTTTCGGGACATGTCGATCCTGAAAAGATGTTCCTGGTTTTAATCCTGACTATTAAGAAGTCTCCGAAATTAATTGTTTAGAAGTAATCGTGAAGATTGAGGAACAAGCGCAAAGAAGGCGATCAAATAATTGTGAGGCAAAGAACCGGCGATCACACATTATTCTACCAGGACAATAATTCCCCTGTATGGGTCATATACATCTGATCCCGGGGAATATTGTCTATATTCAAGACTATATTGACAATATTAGCGGCGCTTTCGTCAGGAGATACCGATTTATCACTCTTCAATGCCGCCTCGCCGCCCATGACGGTCCTAAGCCAGCCAGGATGAAAATTGATCACTCTGCCGCCTATGTCCCAGAGTTCATTGGAAAGCAGTTTGGCAAACATGTTCATGGCGGATTTTGACATACAGTATCCATATTCACCTTTACGACGGGCGGCGCCGATACTACCCGCTTCGGATGATATGTTTACTACCACACTCCCTTTCTGCAGCAGAGGCCAAAGGGATTTACTAATCCGGAGGGCTCCCAAGGCATTGATGTTATACATCTGTATACAGAGATCCAAATTGGTCTTTGCAATGGAGACCAAATCTTCTTTACTGTAAAACCCCGCCACATTGTAAATAGTATCTACTTTCTTTCCAGCCTCAAGTATCTCTCCGGTTGATTCAATGACATCATTGTCCTTAGAAATATCGCAGTTATAATACTTTAATTTTTTGTAACTTTCACCAAGGGCCTTAAGTTCATTGCTAATCTGGTAATCAAAGGCATAAATAGTATCCTGCAATTGAATATACTGTTTTACCAGGGAAAAACCGAGTCCCCGTCCTGCACCGCTTATGACAATTACTTTATCCATGATCTTCTCCTTCGATAACCCGCTGGTTTCGGAACAAGCTTAAGCAGTTCAGGGCTGCTGTTCCAAAATATTCTGGAACAGTATCTCATAATAAAGCCGCCTTTTCAATACTTTGGACGATTCCCGGCATCGCGCGCGGTAAGTCCGCTATACATCACCGTATTGACCATGTTTCATTGGCAAAATCATAGACACCGCGGGATACGACAACGACGAGATCGCGGACAAGTTGAACCCGGGCGGTACAGACCGTGCGGAATCAGGTCAGCACCATCTATTCAAAGCTGGGGTAAAAGACCGGTTTGAGATCATCCGCCTGGCAAACCGTATATCTTAGGGACTTTTTTTTATCAGGGCAGCCGCTTATACAACAACATTGTTAATACCCTGGCCCCGCATACGGGATGCGATGGTCAGCATTTTTTCCGGAGAAGGAGACTTAAACACATGAACCGTATCGGGTATTCCCAAGGCGGCATACTTTCCAATCCCATAATTATGATACGGTAAAAGTTCTGTTCTTTGTACATTCTTTGCTTTTATTAAAACATCTGTTCTGCTGTCGGTTTCTGTTTCTCCATCATTTATTCCTTCAATGATCGGTGTACGGACCTGTATCGTAACGTTTTTCCTGCATAATCGATCAAAATTTTCAAGGATCAGATAATTATTTCCTCCGGTCATTTCCCGATGTATGTCAGGATCAATTATTTTGATATCAAACAACACCAGGTCTACCCAGGGTAATACGGTCTCAAAATTGATCCAGGGCACATTGCCTGCGGTGTCCAGGGCAGTATGAATGTGCAGTTCCTTCAGGCGCCGCAATATCGCGGTGCAAAAACCACTCTGCAACAATGGCTCTCCCCCCGAAAGAGTAACCCCCCCCCTCCG
>JAITLC010000073.1 GCA_031278095.1 Treponema sp. | reverse complement strand
TCTGTCCGCAAAGTAACCAACTTTATGGGCGGATACTAGCTACACGCCGATCTTAGAAGGCATACTCCACGATGATGGGGATATAGATATGGGTACCCTGATATTGATCCTTCCCATATTCGGTGTCGAATTTGAATCCGGCGCCGTAGGTAATGTGGCCCTTGCCGAGATCCTGCTTGAGCCATCCGCCAATACCGAACAGAGCGCCATCATCCTCAAGCTTAGTCTTAGTACTGCCAACTTCTGACTCAGATTCACCCTTGACAGTCAGGCCGAGATCGAGACCAACGGTTCCGATGGAGAGGTCATAGGATGGAGTCACGTGCGTTTCAAATAGGGCGCCTTTGGTATACTTAATTTTTGTTCCCTCTTCGGATTCAACTCCGCCGAGGAAGCCCAAATAGAAGCCCGCTGTTACGTTAAAGCCGCTAATGCCGTAGGAACCGGCAAGGCTGATCTTGACGGGATCCGTATAGGTATACTTCCGGCCCTTAACATCGTTGACAGGAAACGGGAACTGGGCGCCAATTTCCGCGGTAAGACCTTCAAGGCCGGTATAGGAAAAGGCAGCTTCAACTTTCTTCGTCCCTACTCCCAATTTGGAAAAATCAGGTATGCTGTTCTCGGGCGGCTCATAATCACCTGCCCATGTTATAGTTTCGCCCCGGGCGCCCAGGTACTGGACACGGGCAAGACCGATATTGGCAATTTCATAGCCTACGCCGAACTGCATACTTGCCCACTGATCCCCGCCGGGAACAAATTCTGCAGGCTGCCAGCCGCCGTCATAATACCCGAGCGCGCCGGCTTCGGTTTTGTTGCTGCCCAGGCCGAACTGCACGGTAAGTCCGGGAACCATGTCGGGGGTTGCCGTTACGTGCCAGCCGTTACCGGTCTGGAACCGGGTAAAGATAGCGTCAGGATCGCGAGCGGCAAGCGTGAACGTGTTGAATTCGCTGTCGGTACCAATCTTACCGCGGAGGTTATCGACATTGAACTTGCCGATGTCAATCCGTACCCAGGAAATAGGTTTGGCCCAGATTTCGGCAAAATCGTTGGTTCCAACGCTGCCGCCGTTGCCGTTGAGACTGATAACCATACCGACCTTTTCCGCATTGGCCTTGAGATCGAATTCAATATCGCCCCGTCCCCAACCCCAGGTAGTACCGGTGGTCGAATAAGCTTCGGTCTTATTGTCGCCCATAGTATTGGCAGTGTGAGGCGCCGCCATCTCATCGTGGGCGGAATGAGACTCGAAAGGGGTGAAATACGTCCGGCCCCATGCACCGAAGGTGATACCGTCCGGTACTTGGGCGAATACCGCACCAGTTAAAACTACGAGAACAATTGAAAGAGCAATAAGCTTTTTCATATTTCCTCCTTGAACTTGTCCGAGGGAAGCAACCGACGGCTGCCTGACTCCCCCTATTTCATGTTACTAAGTCGATACCTATTATAGACACAAGGTTTTTTACTTGTCAACAAAAAAAACGGCTTTTCATGAAATTTTACATCCATTTATAAAAAACCTCATATTCTGAATGTATATCGGCAGAATATACCAAAATTTGAGGGCTGGGAGCGGTTTTTCCCGTTCATAGGGAATTTCGGCCTTTTTCAGTTCAATTTCCAGAGCTTCCTGATATACAGCCTCTAAGAAACCTATACCCAGTTTTTTGTTTACTTCGTACATACACCCCCGGATACGAAATTTTTCGTTTTTATACCGTAGTTTTTCTCCTTATATCTTCTTGCATACTATACATACCGGTTTTGTCCGTTCCGTCCGTGAGGGTCCGTGGTTATTTTGAAATTAGAGGCCGGGGCCCATTTCGAGGATTAGTTCGATTTCACCGCGGGAAACTTTGTAGTTGGCGGCCAGTTCTTCGATTGTCCAGCCCTGCTGGCGGAGTTTGTGGATATTTTCACGGTCACGGGGGGGGAGGCTGCCCCGGGATTCGGGGGGCTGTTTTTTGCCGTCTTTGGAGGAACTGCGGCGGAGGTTATCCAGAATATCCCGGTTTATCTCTTCCAGGCGGGTTTCCGCACGGGCAAGCCAGTCGCGGGCCTTGTTCATCTCTGTGATGCGGCTTTCGATGGAGGCGAGGGTATCATCCAGCAGGACGATCTTGTCGGAAGCGTCCCGGGCCTTGAGGCTTTCCGCGGCAAGTTCCGTTACGGCGGCTTTACAGTTTTCGATTTCGGCAAAGAGGGTCTTTAATTCGCTGTCCGCAAGGCGGATCTCTTTTTCGGTTTTCTGGAGATCGGTAAAGTTGCGGTCTATGCTGTCGCCGGTCTCCTGGAGGGCGGCGTTTTTCTTCTCTATGCGCTGATAGCGTTCCTCGGTTTCCCCGATAAGGTCGTCCAGGCGGCGGAGTTGAACCTGAACGGCCTGGATCGTGTCGTCGGAGGAGGTAACCTGGGCGAGTTTTTCTTCCACGGCCCGGGACGTTTGGATAACACGGTCGTAACGGACTTCAATCTGGTCAATCTGGTGCTGGACGTTGATAAAACGGTTCATACGGCTGGAAATATCGTCTTCCAGGCGTTTGATCCGTAAAAATTCGTTCTCAAGCCGGGCCGCTTCGCCTTTGTAAGCCTCCAGTTTGTCCATTTCTCCCTTTAGGTCTTCAATGTAATGATCCAGTTCCCGCTTGAGTTCTTTGGTGCGAAGGAGTTCCTGCCTGACCGAATCGGCTTCCTGGCCTACTTCGTTGATGCCGCCCCGGATATCGACAAGTTTTTCATCGCTTTCCTGGGAGAAGTCCCGGATGCGGCGGCGTATCTCCTCCAGGGAACCGTCCAGATTCCGCAGTTGGCTTTCGTTCCGGTTTTGCCATTCATCCAATTCCCGCTGGCGGTTTTTAAGGGTTTCCGATATTGAAAGACTGTAACGGCCGATTTCCGCCCTGGCGGAAGCTTCGGCATCCCGGCGGGTATCCGCCAGATCCGTTTCTATCTGTGTACGGAAGGCTATCCGCTCTTCGTCGGCGGAACGGAGTGTTTCCCGGATGCTGCTTCCAAAGGCGTCGGTTTCCTGTTTGAGTTCCGCCAGGAAGGCCAGAAGGGTTTCCCGGCGTTCCGTCAAGCCGCTTCTCACTTCTTCCGCAAGGGAATGTTCCATTCCGAGGCGCTTTTCTTCCGCTTCGGAGGAAATATCCGAAAGTTTCCGTTCCAGGCTTTCCTGCCACTCCAAAAGGCGGCTGTCTATGGCGGCGCTGCGGCGGGAAAGATCGGCAAAAAAATCATCTTCAAAGACCTTGAGGTTTTCCGAAACGTTATCGTAGGCCCGTTCTTTGAGTGCGTTAAGTTTCTCTTCCACGGAGCCGATTTCGGAGCTAAGGGTTTTAAGCTGGGTATCGAAGGCGGCGGCGGCATCCTGCCTGCTTTGGGCCGCTGTTTCTTCAAAGCGGGCAAAATCGTTACGGAACCGGCTTACGGTCTCCGCCATGGCGGTACGGAGTTCCCGGTCGAGTCCCGCGGCATCGTCTGCAAGCTTCTCCAGGGTCTTGAACTGCCGGGTCTGGGCTTCCCTGTATTCCGCCAGGCGATCCGCCGCCGTCCGGAAAGCCTCTTTTTCCATGTCCGCCGCAACCGCCGCGAGGCGTTCTCCGGCTTCCTTGCCGATGGCAGCCCAGGCGTTTTTCTGGGTTTCCATGGCGGTATTCAATTCGGCGCTGACCCTGGCCCAATCTTCCCGCTGGGTCTTCATGGCATTCTCAATATCCCGAATTTCCTGAATATCCTTCTTCCATTCTTCCTTGTACTGTTTCTGCCGTCCTTCAATCTCCTGCAGATCGGTCTTCCACTGCTCCCGGTGAGTCTTGAGACGATCCTGCAGATCGGCCACCATGGTTTTGGCTGTGTCCTGGCCCGAACGGAGTTTCTCTTCCAGGCTGCCCTGAAGGCGGTGTATCCGATCCTGGGCCTGATCCCGGAGTTTGACCAGGGCGGCTTCCTCCATTTTGTCGGCCCGCTGGCCTGCGCGTTCAACCGCAGTGCTGAGTGTCTTGTTGATCGTTTCAATATCCCGGTTGAAGGAGGCTTTCCGCTCCGCTTCGATCTTTTCCACCGCTTCCCGGTGATCCTCCACGATGCGTTCAATGGTTTCCGCCCGCGATTCAAGGTCAGAAACGAGGCTTTTTACCGAAGCAAGGGTTTCTTCCTTCATGTTTTCCATTATACGGATGTTTTCCTGTTCCACGCGGTTTCCCATAGCGGAAAGATTCTGTTCCAGCGCGGCTATCTTTTCGGCCTCTGTCTTTTCCAGGGCGGATATTTTTTCAGTTTGAATCTTTTCCAGGGCGCATAGCTTCCCGGTCTGGGTTTTTTCGATGCTGAACATCTTTTCTTTGGCTTCGTGTATCCGCCTGCCGGTGTTCTCCACAAAGGCAGACTCTTCCCGTATGCGGGCCAGGTTTTCCTGTACCCGGGCGGTCATCCTGACCAGCTCCGAGAGGGACTTGTCGTAATTGCCAATCCGCTCTTCGATTTGATTGATCATGGCGGACTTTTCGGCCATCTCTTCTCTGGTAAGCTGCTGCAACTGCCGCATGAGTTCGCCGGCTACGTCCCGTTCCGCGCTGAGCTGTATGCTGAAATCCCTGACTACTTCCCCCTGTTTTTGCGCATACGCGGCAAGGTCTTCCTTGGCGTTTTCCACAAATTTACGGAGGTTGTTCTGGGCGCGGCGGTTCCGATCCAACTGACGAAAAAGAAAGAGTACAATGACAACTATGAGGAGTGTAATGAGGTTTCCTATGGTAAAAAAGCCCATTTCAGTTAACTTAACACATAACTCTGCAATTGGCGATAGCTTCTAAAATAAAAAAGGCTGTCCTGCCTGCGGGGGGGCTTTTTCCATACGGCAGATCCGACGAGCGCGGCCTGCATGCCGGTTCTGAGGGCGCCTTCGGCATCATAGGAGAGGCTGTTACCCACATAGAGGATCTTTTCCGGCGGCAGATTGAGGCGGCGGGCAAGTTCCATGAAGGGCAGCGGATCGGGTTTGAGCGCGCCCAGTTCCTCGCTGCAGAGCGTAAGGCTGAAAAAGTCCATGATACCCAGGTTACGCAGTTTTATATCCGGAGGAAAGTCGGAAAGCAGAGCCAGGGGAAGGCCGCGGCTGCGGAACACTTCCAGACATTCCCTCACGTAGGAGAAGAGGCGGATCCCCCTGAAATGCTCCGCCCAGGCCCGGTAGATTTTGTCTTCGATGGCCGCCTTAATCTCCGCAGGGGGACGATTGAGCATGGCCGCAACCAGTTCCGCCTGATGTTCATAGAAGGAGGCCGGTTCCGGGAGCCTGTTTCCCGCGGCCTTTTGTTTGAGCGCTTCTTCCTGCTCCCTGCGTATCCTGCCGCGGGCCCTGCCGAAGGCGGCCGCGAGAGGCCAGTGCCGCAGCAGAAACGGGGCAATCCGTATGTTTAAGCGGTAGTTGGGATAGAGAGTACCGTCAAGATCAAAGGCGATGGCGGAAAAACGCATGGGACTATCATACTAAAAATGGAGAAGAGGGTGAATAGCGGAGGCTGTTCCAAAGTCCGGTTGGTTTTAAAATAGTCTCTATTGTCAAATTTACGCTTTGAAGGTATATAATGGCGCCTATGGAAACTATTCAACTGAACGGGAAGACTCTTTCTTTAATAAAAGGGCCGGTGATTACGCCGGCGTATGAACGGAAAACCGGAACCATGCGGATTGTACATATAGGGCTCGGACATTTCCACCGGGCTCATCAGGCTGTCTACCTGGATGAACTGCTGGCTTCCGGAAAGGAAAAATCCCTCATTTTTGAGATGAATATTGTTGCCGATCCGCCGGGGCGGGCGCCGGATGAGCTGTTGGGGAAGCAGGATTATCTTTACACGCTGGTAACCAGGGGCGGCAGGGAAGAAGTACGGGTTGTAGGCTCCATCGGAGGCTACCTCAATGCCGCGGGGGCAAAACAGAAGGCCATTGAAAGGCTGGCCGCGGAAACGACGGAGCTAATCACCCTGACGGTAACGGAGGGGGGTTACCATTACAATCAGCATACGGGAGAACTGCTGCGGGATGATCCCGCGGTAAAAAACGATCTGGAAAGGCCCGATTCTCCTGAAACTGCGGCGGGTTTTTTGGCTGCGGGTCTGATCCTGCGGTATAAAACCAATAAAAAACCTCTGAACATCCTCTGCTGCGACAATATTCCTGCCAACGGGAAACTCCTCCGCCGCTGTGTGTTCAGCCTGCTGCAGGAGAGCGCCCCGGAGATCATCCCCTGGGTTGAAGATTCCGTTGCCTTTCCCTCTTCCATGGTGGACAGGATCACGCCGGGAACCACGGCGGAACGGGTTAAAGAACTGGAGAAGCTTTACGGTATTGCCGACGCATGGCCTGTCTTTGCGGAAGATTTTATCCAATGGGCGCTGGAAGACAATTTTGTGACCGGATTTAATGCTCCGCAGGTTCCCAATTATGCCGAGGCAGGGGTACAGCTTGTAAAAGACGTGGAGCCTTATGAACTTATGAAGATGAGGCTCCTCAACGGCAGCCACTCCGCCCTGGCCTACCCTTCATACCTGTTCGGTTACCGCCGGGTGGATGAGGCCATGCAGGATCCCCTTATCCGCGGTTTTATCCGGGAATTATACATGGAAGAAGTCACTCCAACCCTGGCTCCGGTACCGGGGATAGATGTTGAAGCCTATAAGGATACCCTTATCCGCCGTTTTTCCAACAAAAATACAGGGGATGCGGTGCTGCGTCTGGCCTCCGAAGGCTCCAGCAAGATCCCCAACTTCATGCTGAAACCCCTCTGTGAGGCGGTAAAGAAGAGGCTTCCCCATACAAATATGCTCTTTGCCCTTGCCGCATGGGCCCGTTTCCTCTCGGGCGAAGATGAAGCGGGAAGATCCATTCCCATTGAAGACGCACGGGGAGCGGAAATTTCCGCGGCTGCGAAGAAGGCTCAAGAGGTTCCCGGCGTTTTCTTGAAGACTGTGGGCCTGGAGGCCTTAAGCGGGAAGGAGTTCATGGAACTTGAAAAGAATTTCGCCGGGATTCTGGAAACAATCTACCGTAAAGGCATGAAGGAAGCGCTCAGCGGAATCCGTACCAGGTTAACATAGTGGGCGGGATACCGTGATTGGAAGCGGCTGAAGGCTGTTTCGGCAGCGCTTTCAAAGACGGCGATACGGAATTCACCTTCATCGTTGAAATAGGGAAGGAGAACCGCTATGTGGAAGTGCTGCCTGAGCCGCAGTGAAAGATACTGATTCTTCCGGGGAGGGCCGTCCATCTCGGCGTTGATCGAGGCAAGATAGACCGTTCCCGGTTCATCGAGGGCCAGGATATAGAGCAGGGACTGGAGGCCTTCTATGCCGAAGCCCGCGTTTTCCATGTAACCCGGGTAGGATCGCCGGCCTGCCGGGGAAAAAGTTTTGGGATTCCGGAGGATCAGCTCCGAAAAGAAAGATTCCCGTACTTCAACCTCTTCGATTAAGGCAGCCCCTGGGGAGCGTAAAACCGCCGCGGCGCTGACTGCCAGATTGCGAGTCCAGTCCAGGCCGAAGAAAGGATCACGCAGTTCCTCAAAGGCTTCGGTAAAGGAGGAGCCCCGGTTCCCGGCGGGCGCCTTGAGCGGGGCAATGGGAAGCAGGGCGCCGGTATGGGGCTTGAGGAGCAGATCTACTATCCATTTTGCAAAGCCCGAACAGTTAAGGCCTTTTTCGCCTTCCTGGGGCCTCCCGTCCTTTATGAACACATAGTTCCCGTTTTCGTCTATGGCTCCGTCGTCCAGAAAATTCAAGGCAGGCAGCTCTGAGCGAACGATTTTGATGAATTCTCTGATTTCCCGATAGTTTGAAGGTTCCACTTCAAAATATCTTCCGGGGAAACGGGCGCCGGCCAGACGGAGAACCTCTTCTACGGAAATTTCGTAAAGCCGCTCAAAGGGCGCCGGGACGGGCTGGGAACGGAGGACATAGGCATCGTAGAGCGCCACGTCCATGAGGCATTTATCCTCTGTCCAGGGCCGGAATTGGACATAGGTAAAGGCATCGCTGCGGAGAAATACCCGGATACGGAGACCTTCTCCTGTATCTCTGCGGCGGGAGAGCACCCAGGAACCCTGGGCATAGCCGGGAAAAGCGCCCGTTGTTCTGCCGGCGCCGGCCTCCCTGGCGATTACTATGTTAAATTCTTCCCCTTTGGATTCAGTCCGTATTTCTACTCTACCCCCTCCTGCCAAATTCCGCCTTTCGGGGCGTTTGGCAAGTACCCTGCCGGGGACTTCGAGAAACCAGGCATCCCGAATTTCCAGTCTGAGGGCGCTATCGTCGGCGATGCGGCTTAAAGGGAGATCCTTTCCCGAAACAAAAAAGAGGGGGAGGAAAACCAGCAGGGTAAAGAGGAATTTTGGCTTCATGATCTATAATGATTATCGGAAAATCAAGGCGGAGACAATATTAAAGATTGAAAATGAAGACCTTCGCAGGTTCTTCATTTACGGATGAGCCTGTTCCAAAACCAATTGACTGTGCGCTGCACGCGCACGGTTTTGGGACAACCTCGGGTGATTACGAATTATCTTTGGAAACAGGTAAAAACAATCCGCCGGAATGAATACCTTGAGTATGGTTCCGGTGGATTAGAATACCGATTGGTTACCAATCGGTATGGTAAACTATTCCGCCTTGGGCTTGGGCTTGCGGCCGCGGGGTTTTTTGGCTTCAGCGGCGGGGGCCGCGGCCTTAGCGCCGCTCTTTGCAGGAGCCGCCTTGACCGCCTTTTTTGCCGCTTCTTCAGGATCAATAATTGCGGCGGTAGGGGCATTCTTCTGAATCGCTTTGATGCCTTTAATACATGCCGTCTTGGTTTCATACGCCTGGCTTGCGGCGATGACTTCCCCGTTGCTTGCCTTGAGATGGAACCGGTATTGTTTTTTCCGGTCTGTAAAAATTTCAAATTTTGCTGCCATGCAGAACTCCTTTTTGGATTAGATTTATACATTATTTATAAAGCTTCTGAAAGCCTTATACAAGGGCCTTATCCATCGTCCGGCCCAATAATTTTTTCAATGCCGACCGGGTGAAAATCTTGAAATAGTAGAGGCTGTTCCGAAACCAGCCGGGTTATCGGGCACGTCCGCTATAAATTCATGCTGTTCAGCCGCAGTTGTTTCTCATGGGCGGTAGTACGGGTATAGATCCGGGTTGTTTCAATGGAAGAATGGCCCAGAATGTCGGCCAGTTCGGCAATGTCCTGGAATTGGGATATGAACTTCTTGGCAAACAGATGGCGGAAGACGTGGGAATAGACCTTTTCTCCGGGAACCCCGCTGAGGCGGGCCAGTTTCTTCAATTCGGTCCAGATATAACTGGTGTGGAGCATTTTATTCGGGTCCCTGCCGCAGAAAACCACGTTCCGTATATCGTTTTCAGCGCAATAGGTCAGCAGTTCCTCCCGGAGCCTGTCCGGCAGCCTGATTTCCCGTACCTTCCGCTTGCTTTCGACCATAACATAGCTCTTCTTGAGCATATCCACGGTGATATGCTGCAGTTCGCCTACCCGGATTCCCCCCGCGGCCAGGGTCCGGATGAGAAAATACAGCTTTTTTGACCGTTTTTTCAGGGCGTTTTCCAGCATCCGGCGGTATTCCTCCTCGGAAATCACGTTATTCAGGCTTGTTTTGCGCTGAATCCGCAGGGTTTTTACACGCAGATCATGTTCCCCCAGGAAACGGAGAAAAACATTCAGGGAAATAAGGTAGATATTGGCGCTTGCCGCTTTGTACTTACCGAGAAGATACTCTTTATAGGCCAAAATATTTTGCCGGGTAGGGCAGCTTTCGTTGTTTTTTTGAAGAAAATCGATAAATTTTCCAACGTTACGGGCATAACATTTGACCGTGGTCGGTGATTTTTCCCGGGCCGCCAGAGAACCCTTAAAGTCCTCCAGAACGTTCCCCCAATCCCCCACGGTCATAAGTGAATGTAATACAACATTAGAATAATAATTGCAAGTGTTTTTTTAAAAAAAATGAAAAAAAATCTAAAAAAAAGCGATTTTAAGCCGTTGTTCCGGAAATTACCGGCAGCCGTGGGAAAAACGGTAACACCGCTTTGGTAACACCTGCCCTATCCGGTCAAAAACCCGGAAAAATTAGTGAATATAATGTTGTATAACATAGATAGGTTCCATAGGAACCGTATCTAATTTTAAGGAGGCATATCATGCCAGATCATGCCAAAGAACTGTCGTCGCTGGATTTTTCCAGCATCATCGGCGGCGCGCTCAATGCGGTGATAACCGCCCAGGCCCAGTCCGCACGGACCTCGGTAGACTTCATCCGGGACGTGGGGTTTAACCGGCCCGCGGAAGGAAACAATCCCGGAGAGCCGGTCTACGTGAGTTTCAAGTACCCCCGGGAAGTTACTCCCGCGGGCGGCGAGGGAACGGCGATCTATCAGGATATGGAGATCAAGATCCCCATTCTTACCATCCTGCCCATTCCCTTTATCCGGGTGGCCAATGCGGAAATTGATTTGAACGTAAAAATCAATTCCATCAATACCACCGAAAGCAGCGAGGAAGACAGTAAGTCCGCATCTGTGGATGTCAGCGCCGGGTGGAAAGGTTTTGGCGCCAGCGTCAATGTCAAACTCAACGCCAGTATTTCCCACCAGAAGAAAACCAGTTCTTCGGAAAAAGTGGAACGGGAATACTCCCTCCACATCAATGTAAAGGCCGTACAGGATGAACTCCCCGCGGGGATGGAACGGCTCCTTGATATTCTGGAGGACTGCATCCAGACCCGGCCTCTTGAAGGGTCAGGGGAAAAGAAAGCCGCCTAAAAAAAGGCTGAAGGCCCAAGGGCTTTAATGGGGAAAAAACATGGTTAAATTAAGTGATTATATCGGACAGGTGTTGACGGACATAGCCGCCGGCAGGGAAATAGCCGACAGAAACAGTGCGGCATTAAGCGAACGGTATCAAACGGATACCTTTATGAAGGGGATGCCTGTTCCCCACTATACCATCGACGAGGCGAGTTTTGAACTTCCCTTTATGATTGTGGGCGTAGTGTCCAAGGGGAGAATGGACGATGGTATTGTCAAGGAAATTATCAATATAACCCGGGAAAAAACCACCGCCTTGATACACGGCTTTATCCGGGAGAAGACCGGACAGGGCAGGAAGAACGGTGAAGCCAATACAGGCGCAAAGTCAGGCGCCCCGGAAGGAAGAAAAAACAGGGATACTATCGACGCGATTGTGGAAAACCTTATTAAACAGGTCCGAATTTCCATCGAGCAGGAAGGGCTCAAGATTTTGAAGCTCCTGGATCTGGTGGATAATCTCTGTTCCCAACTGCTGGAACAGATAGAAAGCGCTTTTCCCCCCTCAAAAACAGAAGCCGAAGACGGCGCCGGGAAGGAAGATGAACATCCTTTCGCCAATCCGGAAAACCTGCGGGAATTTGAGGAACGGTACCGCCGAATACTTTTTAGTGAATACAAAGAGGTGATTAGCACGACTAACGGCGTCATCATCGACCCTTCTACGGGAAAACTTAACGAGTATGCGGAGGATAACTGCCTTACCCATCTCAAGGTAACGCTTCGGGAACAGGACCTCGATTTTATCGTTGAACTGGACGAAAAGAGCGGGAAGACGAAACACTTCCTGGCCCTAAATTAAGGAAGGATGTGAACCATGGTTATTATTCCCATAAAAGAAGAATTTGACCGAATGCTTCTGACGGTAAGCGCCCTGATAGATCAGCTGGAACAGCGCCGCTACACCTTTATCGACGAGAGCCGCAATTTTGCCGGTTCCGTGGAAAAGCTGGGGGAAAAATATCAGCTTCCATTTTCTGTGGAAGCGGGTATTATCCGGGGGCGGCTCTGCGTGGTTGATGAAATGGCAGGCTTCCGTCAGGAGTACCGTCAGGGAAACGGGTACGGCGGGGAAAGCCGCCGGACGTACCGGCGTAACCGGGAGGCATACGCCCTGAAGCAATTGGACGAATTATGCCGCCAGGTTCGCGCGTATTTTGCGCAGGCGGATGCGGTCTTTCAGGAATCCCTTAACCTTTGCCGCCAGCTTGCGGCGGTGGCCCAGACAAAAGCCATTCTGCCGCAGTTGGAAAAAGAAGGCCGGGACAAACAGATCCGGCAGCTCTTTGAAAAATTCAGACAGGATACGGATCTTGCCGGAATTTGCACCCATGTACTTGGTCTTGCGGGATTACCCAATGCGGTTATTCTCTTTGATCGCGCCCTTGGCGAGCTGGGAGAATAAAAAAATCAAAACAGGCTTGTCCGGAAACCGCGGTTTCCGGCAAACCAATCAGAAAGGAGTCATATTATGGTTACCAGTGAAAGCAGGCAAAAGCTGATGAAAACTCTGGGGGAATACGGTTGTTATTTCCTGAGCGTTGTACATCTGGCGGAAGAACTGACCAATAAACGCATCGACGCCATCCAGTCGTGCCTTGCCGCCATGGACAATAAATGGCTGGATGATGAAATTACGATGCTTAATCCCGAGGCGGTGCTTCACAGCCTCACGGGAAAACGCTTTGTGGTCCGGAAGGAAGAACCCGCATATTCTCCCAAGGAAGGCGAATATGAGGTTCTGCTTTTTCGGAACGGATCATTTGATCATTTTGTCCTTGGCGACGGGAAAGGCAAGGTAGCCTATGATCCCCTGGGAAATTCCAATTCCGTCGCCTCGGGAAAACTCACCAGCAAGCGGATTTTCAAGAGGATCTAGGGAAGTACCGAGAGGCCGTTACGATGCCTGACGGCCCCTCGGAAAACGGATTTCCGGGATGGCGGTTTATTTTCGCCGTCCCGGAATATTGGACTTGTTCGATACGCGAACCTTCGGTTCGTTGTTGGTTGTCGAACAAGTCTTTTTTAGGCCGGATATTTCCCGGCAAGCGGTACGTTGTACCGGAAAAAGAACATGTGTTTTTTAAGGAGAAAAATGATGCTGAACAAACAAACTGCCGACGCGCTTTGCACGGTAATTGCACTGGGATTTATGAAGAATAATGCCGGGGAAACAATCCCGCATAACCGGACTGTTTTTCAATATTCAGGAGAGGAAAGCAAAGCATCCCACGATACACTTGCCCAATTCCTTAACGACAAAATCTTCGCCAAACAGGGTAGTACGATACAGTTTTCAGAGGCTCCGCCGCAAAGCGAAATGCCCTGCATAGTTGGCAAAACAAGAAAGATTTCGGAAAATTCTGAAGCAAAGAGTCTTGTCGATGATTTTTGGAGCTATATAACCGGCTTGAGCTCCCATGCTCAAGCTAAAGACAGCGCCCCGTATGGCGCATATATTGGGGGAAGGGCAAGTGTCGGAACAGTCGATATCGTAGGTCCGTCATATCTCGAGCCGTATGCGCCAACATGGCGAACGAAGAGTCCCGGCGAGAAAAGAGATATTGACACAAGTTACAAAAAAGCTGTTGAGGCGACAAATGCCTCAATAAATATAGTGAAAAACATATCCGCCACAACGTATAAAAAAATTACTATCAGGAAAGGAGACGCCTGCTGTATCCGGCCGAAGGCGCCTCCTCTTGCGGACAACGAAGTATTCAAAAGTTATCACGGGATGATCCGGGCAATGGTGGCATATCCCCCAGGCATTGATACCCACGCCGCCTATTTTGAAATAGCCCTGGGCGTGAACACCAGCAAAGTGTCCTCCTGCATACCTTGCAGTATATTTATGTCCGCCAATGAAGTGGCCGCAACATCAACCCACCTTGGGCGGGGAGACAATTGGAATATACCTCCGGGCCAAAAACCCATGACGGAAAAATGGAGGAAAGCAGTCAACAAACATTATGAGACCGGGATGATTTTATGCGGCGCATCATATTCTGAAATCAATAGTTTGAAAACCGCATTACTCGAATCCAGGTGTTCAGACAAGATACCTGATATTTTCCTGGAGGCGCTGACCTTTGAGGGGCCATTTTTGGAAAAGATAAACCGCGCGTTGGCTATACCGAAGTAATAGACTTGTTCGATAACCCGGCATGCGGCCTAATCACAGCCGCAGGAGGCGCTTTAGTGTCCATGATAAACAAAAAG
>JAITLC010000142.1 GCA_031278095.1 Treponema sp. | reverse complement strand
TGGAGGTTCCTTAATAGCCTGGTTGCTGTTCCAAAATCTGCATTTTGAAACAGCCTCACTTTAATTATAGAGAGATTTTATAACGGAGGACTACTATGGAAACGAATTTGTTGTTTTTGATTGGGGCAGGTATTGCGGTAGCGGCAGGCCTCGGTGCAGGTATCGGCATCGGCATTGCTACCGGACGGACAGCCGAGGCAATTTCCCGGCAGCCTGAGGCTTCGGGAAAGATCATGATCGCCTTCTTTCTTGGTATCGCGCTTGCGGAAGCCACTGCCATTTACGGCTTTGTGGTAGCAATTCTCATCTTTACCAAGGCATAAGAGATGATCAGCCCTTCGGCAGCCACCTTCCTCATCACGATCATCAACATCGGTATTCTTTTTTTTATACTCAGGGCGATTCTCTTCAAGCCGGTGAGCAGCTTCATGGAGGCCAGGACAAAGAAGATAGAGGAAGCTCTTGCCAATGCGGAGCGGGAGAAGGCCCAGGCTAAAATGCTCCTTGAGCAGCGGAATGCCCAGCTTAAGCAGACTTCCCTTGAGGTGGAGAAGATTCTCAAAAGCGCACGGGAAAAGGCGGAAAAGCAGGCTGATGCCATGTTATCCGAAGCCAAAGCCCAGGTGGAAATTCTTGTGTCCAACGGCCGCAAACAGATTGAAACGGAACGTCAGGCCGCCGTTGCCCTCTTCAAGACTGAGGCCGCCGCCCTGGTGGTGGCCGCCTCGGGACGGCTCCTCAAACGGGAACTCAAGGGCGGGGACGAAACGGAATATGCACGGTTACTGATCGAGGAACTGGGGAGACCTAATGTTCATTCCTGAACGCTGGGCGGACGCCTTTGTAAATGTGCTGGATGAAGGAACCGAAGCCGGCCTTGAAATCCTCATGGCGCTTGCCCCCATCGTGAAAACGATCCCGGGAAAGGTATCCGGTCTTTTGGCAGCCCGGCGCCTTGAGGCGATGATCCGCAGTGCCGGAAAAAAAACCGGTTTTGAACATGAGTGGAGTTTTGAAATGAGTTGCCGGTTTGTTTCCCTGGTTGTCCTGCATGGTCATCTGGCTGAGCTTGACCGGCTTATTGAAGCTGTCGGGGTCTGTATCGACAGGCGGCAGGGAATCCTTCAGGGGCTCCTTGAGTATGCGGTGAAACCTGAGGATTCATTCATGCGGGAATTCGAAGAGGCCCTGAAACGGAAGACCGGCGCCAAAGGCATCCGTTTGGAGGGACGGCTTGAACCGGAGCTTCTGGGAGGCTACAGGCTCAAGGCCGCGGGGTTTTTAATTGACGCCAGCCTTAGCGGAGCTTTGAAGAGGATGAAACGGGATCTTGGAGAACATTCATGAAGCTTTGCTTCCTGTTCGATTTTATAGCGCGGTTGGTTGACCGCACGAAATAGAGGTTATCGTGGTGAATTTTGGAGATCTTACCAAGGTTTTGCAGGAAGAGTTACAGCACTGGGAAAGCAGGGCTTCCACCGATTCTTCGGGAATAGTAGTTCAGGTGGGAGATGCGGTAGCCAGTGTGTACGGTCTTGAAAAAGCTGTTTACGGAGAATTGGTGGAGTTCAGTTCCGGAGCCACAGGGATCGTTCTCAACCTGGAGGAAGACGGGGTAGGCTGTGTGCTTCTCTCCGGAGAATCCCTGGTGAAGGATGGTGAAGAGGTTAAGGGTACGGGCCGGGTTGTTTCCGTACCTTCCGGAATGTCCCTTATGGGCCGGGTACTGAATCCTCTGGGTGAGCCGGTAGACGGCAAGGGGCCCGTCACTCCGGAAGCATGGCTTCCTATGGAAGCTCAGGCCGCTCCTGTTATTGACCGGGGCAGCGTTGACACTCCCCTTCAAACCGGCGCCCTTTCCGTTGATGCCATGATTCCCGTAGGACGGGGCCAGCGGGAACTTATTATCGGTGACCGGCAGACCGGGAAGACCGCTCTTGCCGTGGATGCGATTATCAACCAGAAGGGTAAGGGCGTCTACTGCGTCTACTGCGCCATCGGTCAGAAGTCTTCCAGTGTGGCAGCCATAATTCACAACATGGAAAAGGCCGGCGCCATGGATTATACCTTTGTAGTCCTTGCCAGCGCCTCCGACTCGGCGGCCCTTCAGTATCTGGCTCCCTATTCGGCGGCGGCCATGGCGGAACACTTCATGCATCAGGGAAAAGATGTACTGGTTGTGTACGACGATTTGAGTAAGCATGCCGTGGCCTACAGGACGATCAGCCTGCTTCTCCGCAGGCCTCCGGGCCGGGAGGCTTTTCCGGGAGATGTGTTCTATCTCCATTCGCGGCTTCTTGAACGGGCAGCAAAACTTTCCGGGAACCGCGGCGGCGGTTCTATTACTGCCATTCCCATTGTGGAAACCCAGGCGGGAGATATTTCTTCATATATACCCACCAATGTCATATCGATTACCGACGGTCAGATATTTCTCGATTCAGAGCTTTTCAATGCGGGCTTCAGGCCGGCGGTTGATGTGGGGCTTTCGGTAAGCCGTGTAGGCGGTTCGGCGCAGACCAAGGCTATCCGAAAAATTTCGGGCCGCCTGCGTCTCGATTTGGCCCAGTACCGGGAGATGGCCGCCTTTGCCCAGTTTGGCAGCGATCTTGACAAGGCTACTCAGGACAAGCTTTCCCAGGGGGAGCGGCTCATGGAGGTTCTCAAGCAGCCTCAGTTCAGGCCTTACGCCATGGAGGAAGAGGCGGTGATTCTCTTTCTTGCGGTGAACGGACACCTGATGGATGTTCCTGTCGAAAAAGTCGCCTCTTTTGTAAAAGCTTATCTGGAATCTCTTAAACTTAAATCTGCTGAACTTTTGGAGAGCATCGCCGGGAGTGGCGTACTCACGGCGGAAAACGAACAGGAACTCTCCGCCGCCATTGAAGCATACAAAGAGAGCGTCCGGTAATTATGGCTAATTTACGGGATGTACGTCTGCGAATGAAGGCGATCAGACAGACACTGCAGGTTACCAGGGCGATGAACCTTATCTCTACCGCCAAGCTCCGTAAGGGCAGGCGGGTGCTTGAGGACACGGAGCCCTACTTTACCCGGATTCAGAAATCCATGTACGATATTTTGAGCGGCACAAAACAGGTGGAAAGTCAATTCTTCCGCCATGCAGACCGGAACAGGGCCTACCATACTGCCGTTATTGCGGTGACCAGCGACAAGGGTCTTGCCGGGGGTTACAACGCCAATATCTGCCGTCAGGTGAATGAACTCTGTGCAAAAGTGAAGAATCCCCTCCTTATTCTAACCGGCGCCATTGGTTACCGTTACTTTGTGCATTCGCCGTATCTTATTCTGGAGAATTTTTCCTTCCGCTCCCAGATGCCGACGGTGGAGAACGCCAAGGAAATTACAGACTACCTTGTCTCGCAGTATCTGTGGGGCGTCTTTGAC